>JAFDIX010000023.1 GCA_019307805.1 Deltaproteobacteria bacterium
CCTCGGCTTTCCCGAAGGGTAAATAAAATGGCAACTTTTCATTCGCTTCATGATGCCACTTTCGGTGAATTCCAAAATGCAAGTTGAAAAGGTGGAAAAGGTCTATCATTATTGATTTTGAATCCATTTTGCCATTTTATTTATGCAACTAAAGGGTTTACCCTGTGAGGCAAGGGTGCCTTGCTGCAGTGGTTTCGTCCAATCTCCGGACCTTGCAGCGGGAGGGCGCCTCGCGCAGTATTTCCGGATTCTTCCGGGCCTCCTCCACAATGGCCCTGAAGGCATCAACAAGCAGATCTATGTCTTCCCTGGACTCCGTCTCCGTGGGTTCAATCATGATAGCGCCATTCACGACGAGGGGGAAATAGATGGTGGGTGGATGAAAACCGTAGTCCATAAGCCGTTTGACCATGTCCAGGGTCGTGATCTTGCCGGCCCTCTGATTTTTATCGGAAAAAACGCATTCATGCATGCAGGGCCTGTCATAGGGGAGGTGAAATGTTCCCTTGAGCCGCTCTTTGATGTAATTGGCGTTGAGTACAGCAAGCTGGCTGGCCTTTTTCAGGTATTCCGGTCCCATGGTGCGGATATAGCAATAGGCCTTTACCATGACGGCAAAGGATCCGTAAAAGGCATGCAATCTTCCGATGGATTCAGGAAAGTCCCCTGACAGTTCAAAGGCCCCATTCTTTTCAATGATTCGGGGCACGGGTAAAAAGGGTTCCAGATGACTTCGGACACAGACGGGCCCTGATCCCGGCCCCCCGCCACCATGGGGAGTTGAGAAGGTTTTATGAAGATTCAGGTGCAGCACATCAACACCGCTTCTGCCCATGTCCACCATGCCCATCATGGCGTTCATGTTTGCGCCGTCACAATAGACCTGTCCGCCCTTTGTGTGGACGATCTCGGCGATGTCTTTGATGTTTTCCTCAAAAAGCCCGAGGGTGTTGGGATTGGTTATCATGATGCCTGCCGTGTCCTCGTCCATGACCTCTTGGACGGCCTTCACCGAAAGAATGCCTTCTTCGCTTGATTTTACCGGGACAGGACGATACCCGCAAAGAGCGGCACTGGCAGGGTTTGTGCCGTGGGCGGTATCCGGAATAATGATCTTTGACGGGGCCGCCCCCTTGGCCCTGTGAAAGGCATGGATGATCAGCATGCCGGCCAGTTCCCCATGGGCGCCCGCCGCAGGTTGAAGGGTAACGGAGTCCATTCCGGTGATTTCAGCAAGATCCTGTTCCAATTGGGCCATCATCTTGATGGCGCCCTGAGAGAGTGCGTCAGGAAGGAGGGGGTGGGCCCCGGAAAATCCCGGGAGCATTGCCAGCTTCTCATTGATTTTCGGGTTGTACTTCATGGTGCATGAGCCCAGAGGGTACATGCCGGTATCAACACCAAAATTCCAGGTGGAGAGCCTGGTGTAGTGGCGCACCACATCCACCTCACTGAGGTCGGGAAAGTCAGGTCCCTCTCCCGTGAGGGTTTCATCCATGGGAGAAGGGTCAACGTCCCGACTGGGAAGGGAGAAGCCACATCGTCCCTTCTTCCCCTTTTCCCAGAGCAGGGGTTCCTCAATGATCAGGCCTGTTTTCCCCTGAGATTCATTCATGATGCTATCTCCATAACCAGGGAGTCCATATCCTCGCGGCTTTTGGTTTCGGTCGCACAAAAGAGGAAATGATTGGCCATTTCCGGGTAATAGGGCGCGAGGGGGAGCCCGGCAACCATGTTCTTTTTGAAAAGCGTTTTGCGGGTGGCAGAGAAGCCTGCAGGGGCCTCCATTACGAATTCATTGAATGTGGTCGTGGGAAAGGGTGCTCTGAAGCCGGCCCCTGTAAGGGCGTTTTTAAGATACTCCGCCTTGTCGTGATTGAGCTGTGCAAGGTTCCTTATCCCGGTGCCACCAAGGGATGCCATGTACATGGCAGCGGCAAGTGCGCACAG
Organism: Deltaproteobacteria bacterium; assembly: GCA_019307805.1. Classification (GTDB taxonomy): domain Bacteria; phylum Desulfobacterota; class DSM-4660; order Desulfatiglandales; family HGW-15; genus JAFDIX01. The sequence continues at coordinate 1,951 of JAFDIX010000023.1, forward strand.
GCTGCCATTGGTGCATATATTGGAGGTCGCCTTTTCCCGGCGTATGTGCTGTTCCCTGGTAGCAAGGGTCAATACGAAACTGCGACTTCCCTCTGCATCCAGGGTTTGCCCGACAAGACGACCGGGCATGTTGCGCACGTACTTCATTTTATTGGCAAACATGCCCAGACCCGGGCCGCCGAACCACTGGGGGACACCAAGAGCCTGACCCTCGCCGCAGGCGATGTCCGCCCCCTGCTCCCCGGGGCTTTTGAGAAGTCCATAGGCAAGGGGTTCCGTAAAGCAGGTAACGGCAAGGGCCTTTTTTTCATGGGCCTTTTCAGCAAGAGCGGCGAGGTCTTCAACACATCCAAAGAAATTGGGCGACTGCACTGCCACGGCAGCGAGATCATCGGCATCATCCAGTGCAGAGAGATCGGTTCTGCCGTCTTTGTCAAAGGGAAGTTCAACCACTTCATAGCCTGTTGGGCTGAGATAGGTCCGGGCCACTTCGCGGTAGTGTGGGTGAACCAGGTTTGAAATGGCCACCCTTTTTCCCTTGCTCACACGAATACTCATGAGCAGGGCCTCTGCCAAGGCCATGGCCCCGTCATAGAGGGAGGCATTGGCCACCTCCATTCCCAACAGACGGGCAACAAGCGTCTGGTATTCATAAATGGCCTGGAGATTCCCCTGGCTCATTTCAGGTTGGTAGGGCGTATAGGATGTGACAAACTCGGACCTGCCCAGTAGGTAGGAGACAGAAGCAGGAATAAAGTGTTCGTAGGAACCGGCCCCCGTAAATACCTTGAAATGGGGTGATACCGCCATTTCATCAGACAGAGCGGTCATGTGGCGAATCAGCTCCATCTCGTTCAGGGCCCCGGGCAGATTGAGAGGGCCCTCGTGCCGGCAGTCTTCCGGGACCATGGTAAAGAGATCGTCCAGGCTCTTACACCCAATGGTCTTGAGCATGGAATGGATATCATCATCCGTGTGGGGCAAGTACCGCATTTCTACTCCAGTGTCTCAAGGGTCTGTTTGTAGGCTTCCTTGGTCATGAGGGATTCCAGTTCACCGGGATCACTCGGCTTTATATCTAACATCCATCCCTTTCCGTAGGGGTCTTGGTTCACCAGTTGGGGTGAATCCTCCAGTTCCACATTTACGGCGATGATCTCACCGCCCAGGGGCATATACAGCTCTGCCACGGCCTTTACGGATTCCACCGTCCCGAACTCTTCTCCCTTTTCCAGGGTCACCCCCACCTGGGGTAACTCCACGTAGACGATATCTCCGAGTTGGTTCTGGGCATAGTCGCTGATCCCGCAACGGATGCCGGCCGGGGTGGATTCGGTCCACTCATGATCCTGGGTGTATCTGAGCACATCCGGAAAATCCATTTCATTGATTTCTTTCATCCCATGCAACCTCCCTCATTAGAGAATATAGGGCACCATCAAATTGAAATTCTTATAGACAACAAAGGTTTCCACAGATTGTACATCTTCGACCCGGGAAACTTCCCGGGTGTAGAATTCCAGGAGATCATAACCTTCTTTAAGAAAAACCACCAGTATCAGGTCATACCGACCGGTGACGACACTGACGGAGACCACGCCGGGCAGTTTGCTGAACTCTTCCCCTTTTTTCACCAGGTCCATGGTCTTGAGCTTGACCCCGACCATAACCATCCTGTGGTGCGGAATGGCTTCCGGGTTCACGAGACCTGAGATCTCCAGAATACCGGCATCGACCAGCTTATTCACCCTGGTCCTCACGGTGTTTTCAGAAAGCCCCAGTTCATCCGCAATCTTTTTAAAAGACTTTCTGCCGTCCCTCAGTTGCGAGATGATAGAGATGCTGGTTGCATCGATTCGCATGGTTTCCCCGACCCATTTTCCATTCCCCCGTCCCAGTGAAAGCACGGCAGCCAAGAATGTCTTGGTAATATATCAAAATTGATGTTTTTGTCAACATTTTATGATATATTTATGATATCCTCAAAAAATGTTGACTTTTTTATGGAAAAAAGTAATTTAGAACCAATGGGGAGGTTTGTCAGGTTGTGGCCATGAAAATCATCATCGTAGGTGCCGGACCGGGCGGGTATGTGTCGGCCATCAGGGCCGCCCAACTGGGCGCGGAGGTTACCCTCATTGAGAAGGAAAATATTGGGGGGACCTGCCTCAATTGGGGCTGTATCCCGTCAAAGGTGCTGAAAAGATCGGCGGAAGTCTTTGAAAGCTTCAGGAGGGCCCGGGAATTCGGCCTGGTAGTGACAGGGGACGTTCATCCTGACATGGCACTTCTGCAAGGAAGAAAAGAAAAGGTAATACAGGACCAGATGCAGGGGATAGAGGGGCTCCTCCGGAAACACAAGGTTCGCCTTTTAAGGGGGAGCGCGCTTCTAGAGATCCCCGGACAAATCATCGTCCACAGGTCGGATGAAAAACCCTTTCAAGAGCCCTATGACAGGCTGATCCTGGCTACGGGTTCCCAACCGGCTGAGATTCCTTCATGTCCCTTTGACGGCCAAAGGGTCATTTCCAGCAAAGAGGCCCTGTCACTCCGTGAGATCCCCGGCTCTCTGCTGATCGTGGGCGGGGGTGTTATCGGTTGTGAATTTGCCTTTATCTTCTCATCGCTGGGCACGAAAGTGACCGTTGTGGAAGCCCTGGACCGGCTCCTGCCATTGCCGAGCGTGGACGGGGACTGCTCAAAGGTGATTCAGCGGGAAATGAAAAAGCGCAAGATTTCCTTCATGCTCAAAACCGTGGTTGAGGGCATAGAGCAAGATGGGGAAAAAATACGCGCCAGCCTGGGGCCATCTCCCTTGACAGAGGTGCCCGGGCCAAAGACGCCTGTGTCCCCGGAGGTGGAAAAGGCCCTGGTCTGTGCGGGACGCAGGCCCAATACAGAGGGGATGGACCTTGACAGGGTGGGTGTAAGGAGCGATGAGAAGGGATGGATCATAACGGACGAGAGAATGCAGACCTCTGTCGAGGGCGTCTATGCCATTGGGGATGCCCTGGGCCCTTCAAAGGTGATGCTCGCCCACGTGGCCTCCAGAGAGGGACTGGTCGCTGCTGAAAACGCCATGGGCGGCCACGAGATCATGGATTACCGCGCCGTGCCCGTGGCTATTTTCACCATGCCCGAAGTCGCCAATGTGGGCTTGACGGAGATTCAGGCCAAAGAAGAGGGATATGAGGTAAAATCAGACAGTGTCCTTTTTCGCACCCTTGGTAAGGCCCAGGTCATTGGGGAAATTGCCGGCCAGGTCAAAATCATTTCAGAGGCCGGGTCAGGGACCATCCTCGGGGTACACATGGTGGGACCCCATGTCACCGATCTTATCGCCGAGGCCACCCTTGCCCTGCGGATGGGCTGCACGGCAAAGGATCTTGCCGAAACCATCCACGCCCACCCCACCCTGAGCGAAGTCATGTCTGAGGCCTCCTTTGCGGCTCTGGGCAGACCTCTGCATGGATGAGGCAAGGACAAAAAAAGAATGGAAAACGACAAGAGGAAAGGGACCATGAACCCACTGATCCAGACCGTTTTTCATGACAGGCATGTGGCCCTGGGGGCCAAAATGGTTGAATTCGGCGGTTGGGACATGCCGGTCATGTATCCGAGCGGTATTGTTGAAGAACATCTCGCCACACGCAGGGAGGCCGGACTGTTTGATGTCTCCCATATGGGGCGGTTTGTCATTCGGGGAGAAGGGGCGGAAGGGTTCCTCCAGCATGTCCTGACAAACAATGCAGGGGCCCTTGATCCCCGGGAGCAGGGCGCCCAGTACACTATCATCGCCAATGAAAACGGTGGGGCCGTGGATGATGCCTATCTCTATCGGTTTTCCCGCGAGGAATACCTCCTGGTTGTCAATGCTTCGAACCGTGAAAAGGACTGGGACCACCTGCAAAAACATATTGGAAACTTTGGTGATGTTGAACTCCTGGACCGGACCCGGCAGATCACCATGCTTGCCCTTCAGGGGCCCATGTCCCGTCCTCTTCTGGAAGAACTGCTGGGAAACAATGCCTTGCCTGAGCCCCATCGGAATGCCGTAAAGAAGGGTTCCCCGGCCGGGGCGGAGATAAAGATAGCCAGAACAGGATACACCGGGGAGCCCCTTTGCTTTGAGCTCTTCGCGGGGCCGGAGCAGGGGCTTCAGCTCTGGGACCGGCTCCTTGAAAAGGGAGCCAAACCCATCGGGCTGGGTGCCAGGGATACCCTCCGTCTGGAGGCCGGTCTGCCCCTATACGGCCATGAATTAGGCGAGGATCAGGAAGGCAGGGAAATCCCCATCCTGGCCTGCCCCATAGCACGCTTTGCGGTGAGCTTTTCATCCCGGAAGGGTGAATACGTGGGCAGGGCCGCCCTCATTCGGCAATTCAAAGCCCTTGAAAAAATTATGGACCGGGATTTCTCATTGGTATCAGATCTCCCCCGGATGGTGCGCCCCATTGCAGTCGTGGGGAGGGGGATCGCCCGGCAGGGGACCGGTATCTTCAATGGGGGCAAGCATGTGGGGCATGTGACAAGCGGAACCATGGTGCCCCTGTGGAATTTTGAAGGAGAAGGGTTGCAATCCGCGGTGCAGGAACAACATGGGTTGCGGTCCATTTGTCTGGGCTATGTGGATAGTGACATTCCGGATGATGACCCGCTTGTCCTGGAGATTCGCGGGAAGCCCGTAGACGGCGTGGTGGTGCCATTCCATTTGCGCGTGGAAGCCCCGCCCTATGCACGGCCCATACTCTATGATGCGCCGGTAACCCTCGAAGAAGAGCCCCCCAAAGGCACCCCGGACAAAGTGCGGGGGCTTCTCCAAAAAGCCATTGACAATACCCTTTGGCGACAACGGGAGTGCATGAACCTCATCCCCTCGGAGATGACGATTTCACCCATGGCACGGCTTCTTTCGGTAATGGATCCCTCCTTCCGGTATGCCGAACACAGGAAATTGAAGGCATTCTATGACATGGATATCTTCTATTACCAGGGGACGGAATTCATCGCGGAGGTAGAAAAGCAACTGGAAAAGGAGCTGACATTATTCCTGGGATGCCATGAGGTGGAATCGCGGCTCATTAGCGGGCAGATGGCAAACACCGCTGTCTTTAGTGCCATGGTCGATTACCTGAATCGTTCGGACACGAAAAGGGAACCCCGTCGCATTCGGCGGGTAATGAACCACCACATTGCAAAGGGAGGGCATCTCAGCGCTCAGCCAATGGGCGCCTTGAGGGACTATGTGGCAAGGGATCCCATTACGGAGCGGCCGGCAGTGGTCAATTTCCCGGTGCTCCAGGATAATCCCTACAAAATTGACGTGCCTGCAACCCTGGAACTGATCCATGCCACCAGGCCGGAAGTGATCATCTTTGGCAAGAGCATGTTCCTGCATCGGGAGCCGGTGATGGAGGTCCGTCAGTTCCTGGACAGTCAGGGTATCGGGGCCCTGGTCCTGTATGACATGGCCCATGTCCTGGGACTGATAGGCAGGTATTTCCAGACGCCCTTCGAAGAAGGGGCCGACCTGGTGACCGGGTCGACCCATAAAACCTTTTTTGGAACACAGCGTGGAATTATAGCCAGTCGATTCTCAGAGCAGGATGCGCTGGTTGAGCTTTGGGAGACTATTCAACGCAGGGCCTTTCCCGGATCCGTCTCCAATCACCATTTGGGAACTCTGCTCGGTCTTCTTATGGCCGCCTATGAGATGAACCATTTCAAGGATGCATACCAGCAAAAGGTCATTGCCAATGCCAAGGCCTTTGCCCGGGCCTTGCATGCATGCGGCCTGGCCGTGGCCGGTGACCCGGCACTTGATTTTACAGAGACCCACCAGGTGGTGGTGGAAGTGGGCTATGGAAAAGGACCTGAGGTGGCAGACCGGCTCGAAGCCAACAATATCATATGCAACTTCCAGGCGACCCCTGACGAAGAGGGGTTTACGGCCTCCGGCGCCCTTCGGCTGGGTGTTTCGGAGATGACACGGTTCGGGATGGGGGAGAATGATTTCGAGATTCTGGCTTCACTGATGCATGAAGTGATCGCCGGCCATACCAATGTGATAGAAAAGGTCAGGACCCTGCGTGAAGGATTTCAGGAACTCCGGTTTTGTTTCCGGGGAGAAGAATACGGGCCCCTCATGCAACAGCTCCATGACCTTGTGTGACAGATGAATTCAGTAATGGGATAGTGATGTTCCTGATAGAGACAAAAAGCCTCAAATTACAACTGGAAGTGGTCCGGGTGGATTCCCTGTTGCAGCACGAGGAAATCATCCCCCAACTGGGAAACCAGCTCATGCTGGAGTTCAAAAATTGGGCCAACCTGCAAAACCCCATCATTATCGGAGAAAACCATATCGTGCTGGACGGACATCACCGGGTCTATGCCTTCAGGAAACTGGGGTTTAAACATATCCCCGTATGCAAGATTGATTATCATCATGAAACCGCCCAGTTGCGATACTGGTTCAGGTTACTGGTCAACGTAGAGAACCCGGAACTGCTCCGGGAAATCGTGGAAGCCATGAATGGTGATTTCCGGCATGTAGAGGATATGACCTCCCTGCAGGGGATCATGGATGACAATCGCCTGAGTTTCGGGATTCAACACGGGGAATATTTTGCATCTATTACCTTCAGGGAAGACAGGGTCAGGGACGCATTAAGTGCCTATGATATGCTCGAAAAAATTCAAGAGAAACTAAAGCAGAGGGGATTTGAAATGAGCTATGTCCCTTGTCAGTCCGTTAGTGACGAGGAATTCTGCGCCACGTTGAATGAGGGGGATATGCTCGTCTGGACGCCACAGATCACAAAAGAGATGGTCCTGGAAACAGTGGAAAAGAGACAGGTATTTCCTCCCAAGACGACACGCCATCTCATACCGGCGCGCCCAATCAACGTGAATGCTCCCATTCATTGGTTCAAGGAGGATATCCCCCTGGCCCAAATCAATGAAAGATTTGTAGACTTTCTGAAGCAAAAGAGAATACGGCGTTTTGGCCCCGGGCAGGTCATCGAGGGCCGGTACTATGAAGAGGAATTATTTGTCTTTTACGACGAAAAGAAATAGATGTTGTAACTACTCAGGTTCACGGTTCAAGAGTTCACGGTTCAAGGTTAGGGAGCGATGAAGATTGAACGTTTTGAAGATGAGGTTTTATCATGGGTGAAAAAACAAAGATCTTGACCCTGTCGGCGATCGGGATTGATTCTCCCGGGTTGGTATCCAAAATTTCGACGGAGATTTTTCGCTTGAAAGGGAATATCATTGATGTCGAGGAAAACTGCCGAAGAGGGTTGTTTTCCATATTCCTGATGATTGATTTTTCAGCCTCTGAGCACAACCTGGATGAGATCGCAGGGACCTTGAAGGCCATAGAGAGCAACACAGGATTGAAGATCATAGTGAAAAAGCCGGACCGGGATGACATGACCGATGTTCCGATCAGCGAAAATTATGTCGTCATCATTCTGGGGATAGATCAACCGGGGATTATGGCGAAGGTTTCAACCTTTTTCCACCAATACAATATCAATATAGAAAACTGCAAAATGGTCGCACGGGGAAAGGTCTTTTCCATGGAGATGGTCATTGATACGGGTAGGATGACAACGGACCCTTCCATGCCCCGGGAAGAGACCATTGAGAAAATGAAGGCCGAACTCAGGGATCTGTGCATTGGATTGAATCAGAGTGTGGTGGTTCAAAATGAAAAGACCTACAAAAGATTAAAAAAGATCATTGTCTTTGATGTGGAATCCTCTCTCATTCAGGATGCATCTACCATGGAATTTCTGGAAGGGATCGCCGACAAGCTGAAATCGGGAGACAGGGAAATCCCTCTCAAAAAGGACAGGGGAGACCCCATGCAGCTTCTCATTGAGAATGCAGAGAGTCTTCAGGGGTTTCCCATGGAGGATCTGAAGGCCCTGAGCCGTTCCCTGAAACTCCATAGGGGGACATTGGACCTGATACGCATTTTGAAATCAATGGGTTTCAAAATCGCTCTCCTGTCATCCGGATTCGACTTTTTTATCAAGAGGATGTTTGAAAAGGCTGAGGTAGACTACGCCTTTTCAAATAGCCTGAAGGTGGATAAGGATGGCAACCTCACCGGTGAGTTGGAAGAGCCTGTGCTCACCAGCGCCACAAAGAATGAAATTCTCGAACTCATCATGAATATGGAGAACATCACCCGGGATCAGGTGATTGCCGTAGGAGACGGTTCCACCCAATATCCATTTATGAAGAATGTGGGGCTTTCCATCGCTTACCAGCCGGAGGATACGGATATCAAGACCGACGGCATTCTTCGAAGTGATCATATTATCAATATCTTGTATTGTCTGGGAATTCCCGAGTCCGAACTGGACCGTTATTTCGAGAAGACCCCATAGCCCCCATGGCAGAGGCTTCGGTGTTTCTTGACACCAAATCTTTTCTTCCCTATACTCCCTGCATTTCAAGGGAAGGGAAACGGTTCTTCCCCTGCCTGAACACCCATGATCGCATATCCGTTGGGGTGTTTTCGATCCAAGGGGATCGGTCTTTATTCGTTTTTTAATACAATTGGAAATATTGTAGTTTTCATACATGCTACTGGATATTTCGTCCACAAGGATGACAGATGAACAGCTAAATTAGAGTCTGCCGGAAAATCTGCAGATGCAAGGCATCGGAAATCCCGAGGAATGAGGCGTACAAACAAGTACGCCGCAATGACGAGGGATGAGGATAACGCAGCAGATGTTGGTTTTCCGGCAGACTCAGAGAAAAGGAGGATACAATGGGTTTCAACGCAAAGGATTTCAGGGATCTGGACCCGGGTGATCGGGTTCTCATGGGGCCGGGTCCGAGCGATGTGTCGCAGCGCGTATTGCGGGCCATGGCCGCCACATGTGTCGGACATCTGGACCCCTATTTTCTGGAGGTGATGGATGAGACACAACGCCTGCTCAGGTACGTGTTTCAGACGGAGAATCCCCTGACCATTCCGGTCTCGGGGACCGGCAGTGCCGGCATGGAGACATGTTTTGTCAATTTTGTGGAGCCCGGCGACGAAGTGGTTGTCTGCGTCAACGGGGTATTTGGGACCCGCATGGCCGATATCGTCAACCGCCTGGGTGGCCGGCTCATTCAGGTCGATGCCGAGTGGGGCCGCGCCATAGACCCCGAAGCCGTGCGCAAGGCCGTGGAGGGTAGAAGTCCTAAGATCATTGCGGTAGTCCATGCGGAGACATCCACGGGGGTGCTTCAACCCCTTGAGGATCTCTCCGGTATTGCAAAGGAGTCCGGCGCCCTGTTTCTTGTGGATACGGTGACTTCCCTTGGTGGGGCTGAAGTGGCCATCGATAAGATGGGTATTGACATTGTGTACAGCGGCACCCAGAAGTGTTTGTCATGCCCTCCGGGCCTTTCTCCCATATCTTTTGGGCCCAAGGCCATAGAGGTGCTCGAGAAAAGAAAGACCCCGGTGGTGAGCTGGTATCTGGATATGACCATGGTACAAAGCTATTGGGGTGCAGAGAGGAAGTATCACCACACCGCACCCATTAACATGATCTACGCATTGCGGGAGGCCCTGCGCATTATTGCAGAAGAGGGTTTAGAGGCCCGTTTTGCCCGGCATCTCCTCAACCACAAGGCCCTCGTTGCAGGGGTTGAGGCCATGGGCCTCTCTATGCATGTGCCTGAGGCAGAGCGTTGTCCCACCCTGAACACCGTCAGTATTCCTGAAGGGACCGACGACCTGAAGGTGCGAAAGACCCTGTTGCAGGAGTTCAGCCTCGAAATAGGCGGTGGCCTGGGAGCCCTGGCAGGGAAAGTCTGGCGCGTCGGCATCATGGGCCATGCCTGTCGCAAAAAGAATGTCTTTCTGTTCTTCGGGGCCCTGGAAAGTGCCCTGACGGCCCAGGGTGTAAAGGTCACACCGGGTGCCATTGAAGCGGCATCTGCGGTCTATGCTTCGGCATAGCGGGTCAGAGCAAGGAAATATTTGAATCCGCCTGAGGCGGACAAGCCCTCCTGAGGCGGATAAAGGTTTAATTCCCCGCCGTTTGCGGCGTTTCAATGCATTTGTAGATACCCCGCTACTTTGCGGCGGGGTAGTTCATCAGATTCCCAAGAGGAGCCGGTTATGAAGAATGCCGACATCGTGAGTCGCCTTGAGGAGATCGTTGGTCCGGAACATGTCCTCTCCTCGGATATGGATCGGACCTTGTACGGCTATGATGCTTCGCTGGAAAAAGGGCAGGCGGATGCCGTGGTCTTGCCTGGGTCTACCGAGGAGGTATCCCGGGTTGTGTCCCTCGCCTTTCAGGAGAAGATCCCGATCATCGGTCGTGGTTCCGGGACAAACCTGAGCGGGGGGACCATTCCGGTGCAGGGGGGCATCGTTGTTCATTTCTCGAGAATGAACCGAGTCCTTGAGGTGGATATCCCCAACCGGACGGTCACCGTGGAGCCGGGGGTTATCACCCTGGACCTTCAGAACCAGATGCTTGAACAGGGGTTTGTATATGCCCCGGACCCGGCCAGCCAGAAAGTCTCCACCCTTGGCGGGAATTTTGGGGAAAACTCGGGGGGGCCCCACTGTCTGAAGTACGGGGTCACCACCAACCACGTCCTGGGAGCGGAGATGGTGCTCTATGACGGTACCGTGGTATGGGTTGGGGGCAGTTCACAGGACAATCCCGGGTACGATTTAACCGGACTGCTCGTGGGCAGCGAAGGGACCTTGGGATTGATGACCAAAGTAATCCTAAGGCTCCTGAGGGCGCCGGAGGCGGTCAAGACCATGCTGGCTGTCTACGATACCATCGAGGATGCAAGCAACACCGTCTCTGCCATCATTGCCGAAGGCATTGTCCCCGCAACCCTGGAAATGATGGACCATGTGGTCATGAAGGCGGTGGAGGAGTCCATTCATGCAGGATATCCTCTCGATGCGGCTGCAGTGTTGATTATTGAGTTGGACGGTATGTCTGACGGCATGGACCGCCAGGCAGAGAAAATTATGGAAATCTGCAACAGGCATCATGTGCGGGATGTACACACTGCAAAAGATGCCGAAGAACGGGCCAGGCTCTGGGCAGGGCGTAAAGGGGCCTTTGGGGCCATTACCAGGTTGAAGAAGCCCAGTTATATGGTCTGCGACGGCACCGTACCAAGGACTAAACTGCCGGAGGTCCTGAGCAGGGTTATGGAGATCGGGGAAAAGTACGGCCTCCTCATTGGAAATGTCTTCCACGCAGGGGACGGCAATCTGCATCCCTTGATCCTGTTCGATGAGAGGGATGGGGCCGAGCTTGAAAAAGTGCGAAAGGCCTCCTCCGAAATTTTGAAGATTTGCGCAGAGGTAGGAGGGACCATCAGCGGGGAGCATGGAATAGGGGTGGAAAAGCTCAAGGAGATGCCCTTTGTATTTTCAGAAGGGGATCTGGATGCCATGAGGAATGTGAAGCTGGCCATGGATCCGGACAATATCTACAACCCCGGCAAGGTGGTGCCCGAGCCGAGACAGGAATAATCTAACGTCTCGAAAATCCTGCAACTTGCCGAAATAAAGGGTTTTTAATGGCATCTTTTTTTATGCCGGCCACATGGGATAATGGAATGTTGGAACAATGGAATAATGGTCAAAAGCGCATAACTTCTGTGTTTGATTAAGGGTTTTGGGATCAATTTCCACTGTTTCTTTAACCCCCTGCGATGCATGAAAAATTTGGGGTCTGTTTCGATCCCTGATTTGTATATCTCATGAAGCATGATGTTTTTCAATGAGAATGAGGTGGAATAGAAACCCAATATTCCATCATTCCATTATTCTCCCGCCAATTGGCGGGATGAGCGAAGCGAACTAAGTTCTATCCTGATTCCCGGGGACGAAAAAGGAAAATGAACCTGAACAAAATAGATCTTGATGCATCCCTATGTGAAGGAAGATCCCGATTCCCTGGCCGGCTATGCCATAGACGGTATGGCCCCGAGGGCTGTCATTCTTCCTGAAGAGGTGGAAGAGGTGTCGGGGGTGGTTCGGCTGGCTGCAGAAAAGGGTCTCTCCATGGTCCCCCGGGGCAGTGGCAGCAAGATTGCGTTAGGCCATTCCCCCACGCGGTTGGATCTGGTAATCGGGATGGAACGATTGAACCGGATCGTGGACATGGATACGGCCAACCTCACGGTGACGGCCCAGGCGGGCGTACGATTCAAAGAGGTCCAGACGATCCTTGAAACCCAGGAGGACCGCTGTTACCTGCCCCACGAGGAACCGGAGAAGGTCGCTGAAGAGGCCATCTGTTCGGATCGGGAGAACAGGGGCTGTTTTATCCCCCTTATGCCACCCTTCAGCGAGACTGCCACCCTGGGCGGTATTATTGCTGCCAATTCAAGCGGTCCCACCCGGCTCCTGTATGGTTTGCCCCGGGATTTGGTGCTGGGTGTTCGCTATGTGGCCCCTGATGGAGGGGTTGTGGGCATGGGTGGTAAGACCGTGAAAAATGTGTCCGGCTATGACATGTCCAAGTTGATGATCGGTTCCATGGGGACCCTGGGCATATTGTGTGAGATGACCCTCCGATTATTGCCCCTGCCCGAGCAGGCGGGGACCGGTATATTTGTTTTTAAAGACCTGGCAGGGGCCCGGCAATTTGTGGAATGGATTTTTGAGACGGCCCTGCTGCCCGCTGCCGTTGAAGTGATGAATGCCAGGGCCTTTGGTTTTCTGGCGCCGGAAGGCACAGCCGTTTCAGGGAGCAATGCATATGCCGTTGTCGCGGCTTTTGAGGGGGTACAAGAGGCCGTTTCCCGCCTCGAATCAGAAACTGAGGCCAGGGCCAGGGAATTGAAAGGAATCCATCAGACCTATCTTCAGGGAGAAGCCCATTCCTCCTTTTGGGGTGAATACAGCAATCTTTC
>JAFDIX010000303.1 GCA_019307805.1 Deltaproteobacteria bacterium
CAACACGTCCCTGTGGGGATCCTATCTCATTAAGACAGCAAGCGGATTCACGGTGTTCGTTTCAGGGGATACGGCCTATTTTGACAGGTTTCAGGAGATTGGCAGAGATCAAAAAATCGATTTAGCTATCTTTAATCTGGGGGCCTATGAACCTCAGTGGTTTATGGCCCAGAGCCATATCAATCCAAAGGACACGGTTCAGGCTTTTAAAGAGTTAAAGGCAAGGCACCTCATGGTGATTCATTGGGGGACCTTCAGGCTTGGCGACGAACCCGTGCACTTTCCGCCAATACAAATAAAGGAAGAGCTCAAAAAAGAAGGATTACTTGATCGCTTTATAGATATAAGCCACGGCGAGACCCTCTATTATAGTGATCACGTCAAGCAGACCTAGCAGGCTGATGCAAAATCCGCCTTTGTCCCCCGACCCCAAACAAACCTGACCCTTTTTTATTTGGTCAACACATCCATGGCGTATTGGCCCCATTCCGTTGTATGGCTCATTCTGCTGAACCATGAAGTCACATCCTCTGGACCATAGGCAATAATGGGTACCAGGGCATTGGTATGGGTCCCGGTAGACCAGACGACATTTTGCTGCGCAGCCACGACCCTTGCGATGAGATCCGTCCGGATATTATCGCCATAGACGTAGAATGCATCGAAATCATCGATTTTGGGAAAAACGTCCTGATCCAGATATTTATTGCCCTTGGCGTAATACTTATTTCTTTCTACCTTTAAGATTCTCGCGCCCTCTTCTTCGGTTATGGGAAATTCCGTGTTGGCATTGATGATCTCCGCCATGGCTGCGGGAGTCTGCCGGGCTTTGGGCAATTGATAGAATCTGGACAGGATTCTCCCATAACTGAGTTTTTGTTTGTAGATCTTATCGAGAATCCCATGGTTTCCGAAATTAAAACTGGGCTTGAATTTTCTTCCCTTGAACCTGTCTCCAGGAAAATCACGGGCCTCCGGAACATTGGCCCTTGAGTAGCTAAATCCGAATCCGCCTGTTTCATGGTCAGCGGTGACGATCAAAAGCGTATCATTACGGGATCTGGCCCAACTCAACACATAGTTCAGGGTTTCATCAAACTGTATCAGTTCATGCAGCATCGTCCCTGCATCATTTGCGTGCCCGGCCCAATCGATCTGACCGGCCTCCACCATGAGAAAGAACCCTTTATCATTTTTTGACAGGACTTCAATGGCTTTTGCGGTCATTTCTTTGAGATTGGGAACTGTTCTCCCGGGAGATTTTTCATTAAGCGTCTGCCAAATCCCATCCGGCATTCCGGAAGGACTGAACAAGCCGAGGACCTTGTTCCCCTGAGCCCCTGCCAGTTGTTCTTTTGTAAAGACCGTCTTGTAACCTTTGCTCTCGGCCTCCTGTAAAAGATTACGCCCGTCTTTCCGTTTGGATGTGATTTTTACTTTCCCTTGGGTCCGTTTTGTTAATTCCCTGTGGATTTCTGACTTCCTGTCATTAGCGGATCGGGGGATCCAATACCGCAGCCCCCCGCCCAACATGACATCCACGTCATTATTGAGCATATCCACGGCAATTTCATTTTCCATGGACCGGTGGGGTTGATGGGCGGCAAATGCCGCCGGCGTTGCGTGGGTTATGCGGGTATCGCTCACCAGCCCGGTAGATTTTCCCAATTGTTCGGCTCTCTCAAGGATGGTTACTGTGGGATTTCCATCCTTGTCCACCCCCAACATCTCCGAGCCTGCCCACTTCCCGCTTGAAAATTGTGTGGCGGATGCTGCGGAATCAGTGACCAGTACATCCGCTGCTTCGTGATAGACGAATCCCGCGACCCCGGCTTCTGTCATGGCCTCCAGTGCCGTCTTTCTTCCCCTGGCCCTGTAAATAGAGTTTGGGGCATACTTTGCATATGCGTTGAGAAGTGCCACCTGTTGAAATCCCATTCCGTCTGCAACGATGATGATGACGTTTTTTACGCCCGCACGACTGGCTTCGGGAAATACCAACACTCCGGGTAAGACCAAAAAGAGGATGATGCACCGAATTTCAAACAGGCTCTTAAATCTTGAAAACATGGGATATTCCCTTTTCATTCTTCAGACAGCTTGTTGCTTGGATCTCCTTCATCAACCATCTGCCTCAGGAGATTCCGGTCCTTGTCAAGTGGCAGGCGGCCTGTCAAAAAGGCGTGGCACACCTGGTCCCCGGCCTCATTGGTAAAAAATGCCTCAGCCTCGGCACGGCCGGAGTCGTCGATCCTGGTAATCGTGACGGCACAGGTAATGGTATCGCCAAAGTAGACCGGTTTCAGGTACTTAAAACGCATGCCCGTTGCCAGCCAACCCACCTGACCGCCGAACTCGCAAATCATAGAACCGACCAGCAGGCCGTGGCAGATGAGGCCGCTAAATCCTTTGGCCCCTGCCCAGCGGAGGTCATAGTGGACAGGATTGTAGTCCCGGGTCATGTCTCCGAATAATTCGGTCTCCTGCTGATTGAATGTGCGCGAGTAGGTGAACGAATGTCCCTGTTTCAGCCCCTCGATAGCCCGGAGCCTTATAGGATTCGGCATCATTTTCCCCTTCAATCAGAACGGCAACTACTTTTTCTTTTTGTCGTAGAGTTTGATGATCTGCTCTGTGATATCAATGGAGTCATCAGCGGCAATTACCGTCTTTTTTTCCAGGATAACCGTATACTTCTTCTTTTTCCGATAGTCTTTGACGACCTCCCTGATCTCTCGGAGTATTTTTTTTGTGAGTTCCATATTTTTTCTTCTGAGGTCCTCTTCCATATCGACCTTCAGGCGTTTCAGGCTCTTCACTTCCTGGGCAAGCTTTTCTCGTTTTTCCTGGAGAGCATCCGGAGAGGCGTCCTTACTCTGGCGACTTAATTCCTTTTGAAGCTGTCGCGCCTCTTCCTGTTTTCTCTGGAACAGTGCCCTCTTTTTTTTGATATCAGCCAGAAGGCTTGTCCTCGCCTCTTTTGCGGCCTTTGATTCCTGCAGGACCTTCTGGGTATCGACTATTGCGATTTTGGCACTGTCTGCCCAGGAGAATCCCCCGAAAAGAAAGGCGAACAAGAGAACAAAAATGAGACCCAATCTTTTCTTTGTCATATTACGCATGATTTTGTCCTTTCTCGAGACTATTAATAAATGAAACCCTCTCTCTTGGGTGTATATCATGTCTTGCGCCCCTATCTCAAGTGATGACTGGCCCGAAGACCATGGGATCTGAAAAAGCAGACGCCCTTTTAAGACCAGGCAAATCCTTGACTCATGAAATCCTAAAAACCTATAATTCAAAGATATTCTCAAAAGAACCGGTGCTACTTTTAGGGATCAAGCAAACAAGTCATCTTCCCCCTTTGCTAAAGGGTGACCGAGGGGGATTTTACTGCAACACACTCACTATAGGAGCTAAGCGCAGCTAATCCGCCAGCAAAGCTGGTAGGTTCTGGAAACTACTGAACAACCCTCGTTTATAAGACGAGGGGTTTCAACCAGCCCCTGATGGGGGCACTAAATTTGCGAGACAAGGAACAGCATGAATCATAATGAGAACGCCATAACACTCACCTACGGGACCCAAATCCTGAAAATGGTACAGGACCTCATGGAAAAGACCGGGGCGCTGGATGCTCTTCGCCGGGATGACACCGTGGTGATCAAACCCAATCTCGTGGCATCGCGAAAGGACTGGGTTGGTGTAGATACGGACCCGCGTGTTGTGGAGGCACTGGTAAAAATGCTCAAAGACAGGGGCATTTCCCGAATCACAGTGGGTGACGGTGCTGGTATGGGAAACAGCGCGACCAAGGCCTTTTCCTTGTGTGGGTATACTGAGATGGCCAAGCGCTATGGCCTGGAATTGATCGATTTTGAGAAAGACCGGTTTACCAAACTGGAAGTACCCCTCGCCGGCCCCTTCCGAAAGCTGGAAATTGCCAGGACGGCCCTGGAGTGTGATTTTCTCATCAGTATTCCTCTCATGAAAGCCCACTTTCAGACGCTTATGACCTGCAGTCTGAAAAATATGAAAGGGATCATGTCGAGGTCCCAGAAAACCTCTTTTCATAGCAGGGGTCTGCACAAGTCCATCGTTCAGTTGGCCACGGTCATATCCCCGGATCTCATATTGGTGGACGGTATCCACGGCAACCTCACCTCGGAGACCGGTCGTGACCCTGTGGCCATCGGCATGATGATGGCGGGAAAAAGGCCCGTTGAAATCGACAGTCTGGTGGCAGACATTCTGGGGTATGCACCCAGGGACATCAAACACATTGCATATGCTGAAGACGCCGGTCTGGGGACCACAAACCTTGAGAAGATTTCCGTTCAGCGCTTGAACCGCCCGGCAAAAGAAAAGCGCTTTGCCCCACCGACCCACTATACAAAAAGGTTTGAATGCCGGATTGAGGCGGAAGGGGCTTGCTGCACCTGCATGGGCAATCTTATTTTCGCCCTGGAACGTTTGAATGAACAGGGCCTTTTATCACAGGATCAGCACTTTATGGTGGGACAGAAGGCGGGGATATCTTCCGGAATTTCGGGAACAACCATTGCAGTGGGTCAGTGCGCTGCCAAACGCATCCATGCGGATATACAGATAAACGATTGCCCCCCTACGGCCCGGACCATCTTGCGGCATGTGGTTGCGGATAGAAGGAAGCCCTCCTGAGGATCAGCTTCCGATGCGGATAGCACCCGGTGTGCAGACCTTGACGCATTGAGGTCTGCCGCCGCACAGGTCG
>JAFDIX010000024.1 GCA_019307805.1 Deltaproteobacteria bacterium
CGCCTTGCATCTAACACCTTCCTGGTGCCCAGGGGTAGGTCAAAACCACACGTCTTTGTTGATGATTTAGAATTTAGGTGGTGGATTTTGGAGAGAACCTCCTTTTCATTTGCTTCCAATCGTATTCCTGGATAAAATGATATGAAGGGATTCGAGGGAAAGGGCAAGTGGGAGCAGAGCCATGTCCGAGTACGATTTTCCAAAAAAAATAAGAGTCATGGGGTACTCGGGGTACCGGCTGAATGAGAGGCCTCTTTACTTTGTCTTTGACAACCACAAGTTGCAGGTGGAGAACGTCATAGACCGATGGCATGGGGAGGATTATGATTACTTCAGGGTGCTGGCTGATGACGGGCGTGTCTACCTGATAAAATGGCAACGGATCGATGATGCATGGTTTGTGGTCAAGATCATGGAAAGGCTGGGGAAGCACTAGGGATTTTCATAGCCAGGATCCTATGGGCCGGGATGATTCAATTACTCGGTCGTGTAGATCCAGTTATAATTGATGGGGCGAAGGTTCAGGGAAGTCCCCCTGGGATGAAGAAACTCGTCCCTCAACCTCAACCAGTTGTAGGCCGGTCTCAGCCTCCTCAACTTTCCCGTTTCAGGCATTTTGGAATGTTCGGTATGCTCATATACCGCTTCCGATATACCCACATGGTATCCATTGGCCGGATAAAGGTAGGAGGATATGAAATCTTCATCACCCATGGCCTCCTTCTGGGCCAAGGCACTAATCTGTTTATTTGTGAGATGAATGAGGAAAAACTTGGAGACACCCCGTTCTGAGTATTTGATCATGGAACGGGACTCGGAGCTGGACACA
Source organism: Deltaproteobacteria bacterium (assembly GCA_019307805.1). GTDB lineage: Bacteria > Desulfobacterota > DSM-4660 > Desulfatiglandales > HGW-15 > JAFDIX01. Next base: position 830 of record JAFDIX010000024.1, read on the forward strand.
AAAATCGTGGAAATGAAACCCATCTTTTCTAACAGCTGGGCGGCAATAAGACCGGCTGTTCGGCGGCCCCCTACCGTATGATGGCATCCGTAATATTCAAACAATTTTTTTTGAAGAGCCCAGCCTTCCTTGTCCCCCTTTTCATACAGACTGTTCTGGACATACCGTAACCGCTTGGCAAGATCCTCAGCCGCATCTGCAATGGGCCAGTCAATTTTGACGTGAAAATGGGTTAATGCAAAACGGTTTCTTTTTTTTATGGTGGGGTCCTGCTGAATCAACAGGGCATAATCGATGTCCAGGAGTTTCTCTATAAAGTCCAGAAAATGGGGTTGATCAAAGTACTTGAGGTTGCGGTTAAAGTTTTTATAAAGGGGGGAGTTGGACAAAAATTCAACATTTTTCTTGATGAGTTTATTTTCCGGGAAAAACCGGATATAGTTTTTCAATTGCGGACTTATACTCTCCTCGCAAAAGATGACGATAAAGGTATTGAAGAGTTCTGATTCCTGTTCCTTGGTTATTGATTTGGGTTTCAGTTCACTCTTGTCCAGGAATCTGTAATTCACTCCATTTTCTGTAAATTTGTAAAAAGAATCTATGAGCGAGATTCTCATGAGCCGGCTCTCAAGGGAATCTCTCAGGATCTCATAGAGCGAACGCCGAAGCTTCTCGTAGTAACTCAACCTTTCCCTAAAAACCCACATATATTACCGCCTCGTCAGATGAGCGAGAATCCTTGAAATGGAGGGTCAAATTCAGGTAATATGCTTCGCGAATGGAGGAGACATCCACCATCCAATAGGCATTAATTTTTTAATTATATCAATATATTGGCCAATTTGTCAATAAAATAATGGTGTTTGGGTCAGAAAGAGGGGCTCCGAGAGCCATTTTGAGAGGGAAAAATGGTCCTGACTAATCCCTATTAATTTACTTGACAAACCCTGCTGGTAATATATAGTTAGTCATTTATCTTGATTTAGTCTAAACTTATGTACATTGTTCTTTAATGGGTTTGTTTTGGTGATCATTGATCTCAGAAATATTGCCGAAGAGCCCAGATATTTTTCATTTACCCTGGAAACGGACTGGTGGCAATCTCAGGGGGGCAAAGATCAGATCCTTGGGTTTGAAACCCCTGTCAAAGCCGACATTGAAATTTACAGGGTGGGAGATAAGCATCTCCTCAAGGGAGCCATCGGCGGGAGGTTGCGTGCCAGATGTGACAGGTGTATCGAGCCTTTTGGGCTGGATTTTCGATCCCGTTTCGAGACCTTTTTCGCTTCGCCAGTGAATAATGCCGATCGTGATGAAACGGAACTTGCGGAAGAGGATATGGAGGTGGATTTTGTAAAGGGTGAGGAGATCGATCTCGGGGATATGCTTAGGGAACAGATCTATCTTTCCATCCCCGTCAAATTGATCTGCCACTCCGATTGTCGGGGAATCTGCCCAAAATGCGGTGTCAACCTGAATACAGGGCAATGCCGGTGCCAGCAGGAGTTGGGGCATCCGGGATTTGCCAAACTGAAAAATTTGAAGATTCAAGGAGAATAGAATTTAGATATGGCTGTTCCAAAGAAGAAAAAATCAAAATCCAAAAGGGATATGAGACGTTCTCACCATCATATCAAAATGCCGAACCTGTCTCTCTGCCCACAATGCCACGAACCGGTGCTCCCCCATCATGTCTGCCCCCAGTGCGGAGTTTATCGTGGCAAGGACATCGTCAAGACAGAAGAGAGTTAGCATGAAGATTGCCTTGGACGCCATGGGTGGCGATTACGCCCCGGAAGTGGTTGTTCAGGGCGCGATCGAGGCATGTAAAGAACACCCACTGAATGTGATCCTGGTGGGTGACATGAAAACCATTAAGGATCATCTCCCTGGTAATGGTGACCTGCCCCGGATAGAGGTGCATCACTGCAAAGAATGGGTCCGCATGGATGAATCCCCCATGAAGGCCGTTCGCAGGAAGAAGAACGCATCCATCAGGGTGGCCTTTGAGCTTGCAAGAGACGGGGAAGTTGACGCCGTTGTCAGCGCCGGCAATTCCGGCGCCGTATTGGCGGCGGCCATATTGACGCTAGGTCGGATAGTGGGGGTCGAGAGACCGGCCTTTGCAAGCATCTTCCCGGGCCGAAAAGGGAACGTGATACTGATCGATGTGGGCGCCAATGTTGACTGCCGCCCCCTTCATTTGTTCCAATTCGGAATTATGGCCCGTGCCTTTGCTGTCTCCTGCTTGGGTATGCAGGCCCCCGGTATCGGGCTTTTGAGCATCGGTGAGGAAGGCAGCAAGGGGAACGAGTTGGTCCGTCAGGCCCACAACCTGTATAAGTCCAGCGATCTTAACTTTGTCGGGAATGTGGAGGGCCGCGATATCTTTACAGGGGACGTTGAGATCATCGTTTGTGACGGATTTGTGGGAAATGTTGCGCTCAAACTGACAGAAGGCATGGCCGATGCCGTTACCGAAATGGTGGAAAAGGAGTTAAATGCCTCTTTACCGAGGGATAAAGAGGCCTCTCCGGGTGCGGGACTGCTTAGGCGCCTGAGGAAATACTGGGATTATCAAGAATATGGGGGTGCACCACTCCTCGGTATTAAAGGGGTTGGAATCGTGTGCCACGGAGGCTCCTCACCCAAGGCCATTACCAATGCGCTTCTTATGGCGGATCACTATGCAAAAAACAATGTTTCCCAACGGCTGTCAGACGAAATGCAGCAGTTCAAGTCACAGGAAAACATTTTCAGTATGAAATAGGGGATTTCGGCTACTCACCCCCAAGGGTGAAAGAGGTCCCTTGATGAGGTACTTGATGGTTGACGCAGGAAGAGTCGTGGTAATCACCGGTGGATCAAAGGGTATTGGTCGGGCGGTAGCGATGCGATTCGCCCAGGAGAAGGCCAGGATCATCCTTGTCCATTACGACCCTGATGAAACGGCTTCAGAAAAGACAATGGATGCCCTTGCCAAACAAGGCATCGAAGTGGAGAGTCACAAGGTTGACGTATCCTCATTTGAGGCGGTGGATGTCCTTTTCAAAGACATCCTGTCCCGCTTCGGAAGGGTAGATGTAGTGGTCAACAACGCCGGTATCACCAAGGATACTCTTGTGATGAGGATGTCTGAAGAAGAATGGGATATGGTGTTGAAGGTGAACCTGAAAAGCGTGTTTAATTGTACCCATGCCGTTCTCAGACCCATGGTCAAAAAAAGAGGAGGATCTATAGTAAATATATCCTCGGTTGTTGGATTGGTCGGGAACGCGGGGCAGGCCAATTATGCCGCTTCAAAGGCTGGAATACTGGGCTTTACAAAAAGCGTGGCCCGTGAGGTAGCGGCCAGACAAGTGCGCGTAAATGCCGTTGCCCCTGGTTTTATACAAACGGAAATGACCGATGTCCTTCCGGAGCAAGCGAAGGAAAGCTTCCTTCAGCAGATTCCACTGAGAAGGATCGGTTCCCCTGAGGATGTGGCCGAGGCTGTTTACTGGCTTTGTTCCGATGCTGCCAGCTATATCACTGGGCAAACCATTCATGTGAATGGGGGAATGTTTATGTAATCTTATAGCGGTTCTACAGGAACCCTGCGTATTTGCGGCCGGGCAAATCATAGAAGGAGGTAAGGATAGATGGCGGATGTTGCCGAGAAAGTAAAAAATATTATTTGCGAGCAATTAGATGTACCGATGGAGGATGTTGTGTCCGCAGCGTCCTTTGTTGATGATCTGGGGGCGGACTCCCTTGATCAGGTGGAGCTGATTATGGCCATGGAAGAGGAATTCGATCTTTCCATTTCCGATGAGGATGCTGAAAAGATTGCCACTGTCCAGGATGCCATTGACTATATTTCAAAAGTCCAGGGGGGTTAGGCTGAACTGACCGCGCCAGTGCGTGCCGGTTAAGGAAAAAGGAGCAGGGTGTTATGGACAGAAGGGTTGTCATAACGGGCCTGGGAATGGTTACTCCCCTCGGTATTGGTGTACAGAAGAACTGGGAATCTGTTTGCGCAGGGGTCTCAGGAATCACGGAGATAACCAAATTTGATCCCTCCCCCTACTCGTGTCAAATAGCAGGAGAAGTCAAGGATTTCAGACCCGAGGACTTCCTGGATAAACAGAAGATCAGGAGATTTGATGTCTTCATCCACTATGCCATGGCTGCGGCCCGCATGGCGATGGAGGACTCGGGTCTCAAAGTGTCTTCCAGCAACAGCCACCGGGTAGGGTGCCTTACAGGATCGGGACTCGGGGGCCTTACCATGCTGGAGCATTTCCATAGGATCCTGCTCGAAAAAGGACCCCGACGCGTCAGCCCTTTTTTTATTCCGGGCATGATTGCCAATATGGCCCCCGGGCAGATTGCTATCGAGTTCGGGGCCAAGGGCCCCAACCTGTCCATTGAGACGGCATGTGCCGCAAGTTGCCATGCCGTCGGAGAGTCCTTCAGATATATCCATGAAGGGATTGCAGACGCAATGATCACCGGAGGCTCTGAAGTGGTGGTCACCCCGCTTGCCCTGGCCGGTTTTTGCTCCATGAGGGCCCTTTCCACCAGGAATGACGCGCCCCAGAGTGCCTCTCGGCCCTTCGATATGGACAGAGACGGATTTGTGATGGGAGAAGGCGCAGGGATACTCATCCTGGAAGAAATGGAGCTGGCCCTCGAAAGGGGTGCGAATATCTATGCAGAAGTGGTGGGTTACGGGCTATCCGGTGATGCCTACCATGTGTCTGCGCCGGATCCCGAGGGGGAAGGAGCCATTCACTGCATGGCCATGGCCATAGAACGCGCCGGACTTCAGCCTGAGGACATCGATTATATCAATGCCCACGGGACATCGACTAAACTGAACGACGCCTCTGAAACCAAGGCCATTAAGACCCTTTTCGGGGAACATGCCTCCAAGCTCGCCGTGAGTTCCACCAAATCCATGACAGGGCATCTCCTGGGAGGTGCAGGAGGGGTGGAGGCGATCTATATGGCTCTGACCATTGAAAATGGCATCATCCCTCCGACCACCAATTATGATACCCCTGACCCGGAATGCGATCTTGACTATGTGCCCAATGTGGCGCGCAAGAGAAAAGTAAACGTTGCCATGTCTAATTCATTCGGGTTTGGAGGCACCAACGCAAGTTTGGTCCTGAAGAAATTTAATCCCTAGTGTTGTGCCTCAGGCATCGCGCTATGGATCCGCGTGAGTTGCGAAGTGGCTGCCCGGGAGTCTCGTTGCATTAATGCAGGAGCACTGCATTCGATCAATTCTTCTTAGAGCCCTATGGCTTATCACACCCTGGGCATCCCTTCATTTTCCAGGAAATCAGAATCGATAAATCTTTGCGCAGGAGATTGTATCATTGGAGGAAATGACTTTAGCCAAAGCGGACCCTGAAATTGCACATGCCGTTCGGGCTGAGATAGATCGCGAAAAGAATACCCTCGTCATGATAGCCTCGGAGAATTATGCCTCCAGAGCGATACTTGAGGCCCAGGCCAATGTCATGACAAACAAGTACGCGGAAGGCTATCCCGAGAAACGGTACTACGGGGGTTGTGAGTATGTGGACGTGGCAGAACGATTGGCCATTGAAAGGGCCAAAAGCCTGTTTGGCGCTGAATATGTCAACGTCCAGCCACATTCCGGATCCCAGGCCAATATGGCGGTTTACCTCGCGTTCCTGAAACCCGGGGACGTGATACTGGGTATGGATCTCGCCCACGGGGGGCATTTGACCCATGGAAGCACGGTCAACTTTTCAGGCACCCTGTTCCAATCTGTCTTTTATGGATTGCATCCTGAGAACCAGGTGATCGACTATGATCAAATAGAGGACCTGGCAAGGAAGCATAAACCGAAAATGATTATCTCCGGTGCAAGCGCCTATCCCAGAACCATTGACTTCGAGAAGATCAAGGAAATAGGCAAAAGGGTGAATGCCCTCACCATGGCCGACATCGCACACATTGCCGGGCTGGTTGTCGCAAGTCTCCATCCCACCCCTGTGGGCCGGGTAGACTTCGTTACTTCCACGACCCATAAGACACTCAGGGGCCCCAGGGGCGGTTTGATATTGTCAGGAGAGAAGTATGGTCGGGCACTGGACAGCGGCGTTTTCCCCGGCATACAGGGCGGTCCCCTCATGCACGTCATTGCCGCAAAGGCAGTGTGTTTCGGGGAAGCCCTGAGGCCTGATTTCAGGGAATACCAGCGGCAGGTCCTCCTGAACGCCCGCGCCCTGGCAGAGGCGTTGTTGGGTGCGGGGTTTGATCTTGTCTCAGGGGGGACTGATACCCATCTGATGCTGATTGATCTGACGGAAAGGAATATCACGGGGCTGGATGCGGAAAGGGCCCTTGGCAGGGCGGGTATAGCGGTCAACAAAAACACCGTTCCCAATGATAAAAGGGGCCCGCGCGTGACCAGCGGCTTGCGGATCGGTACTCCCGCCCTGACCACCAGGGGGATGAAAGAGGAGGAGATGGCCGTTATTGCCGGGCTTATCAAGAATGTGCTTGAAGGCCCTGAAAACGAAAAGGTGCTGAAAGACGCCCGCTCCACGGTTGCCGAACTCTGTGGAGAATTCCCGATTTACGAATTCCTTGAACAAAACGGGTAATATACTTAATCCCAATCGCATCGAGATAGGGGGCGTGATAATGGCACTTGGTGAATTTGGAGTTGGATCTCTGCGAGAGACCCCCATGCCGGGAAACCCATGGTCATAATTCTAAAATCGTTATCGGAATATTTATCGGCATTTCTGGGACATCATACTGGGAGAAAGTGAGGTCGTCATTTGTCAAGACCATCATGGCCTGAATATTTTATGGCCATAACAAAATTGGTTGCCAGGCGGACTACCTGCCTTCGGCGTGCGGTGGGAGCCATACTGGTAAAGGAAAAAAGAATCCTGGCAACGGGCTATAACGGGGCCCCTGCGGGCCTGAGGCACTGCGAGGAGGTAGGTTGCTTGCGGGAGGATTCTTCCATTCCATCGGGGACGCGCCACGAACTGTGCAGGGGACTTCACGCTGAGCAGAATGTTATCATCCAGGCGGCATACCATGGTCTCGCCATCAACGGGGCTACGCTCTATTGCACCAACAAGCCATGCGTGATATGCTCCAAAATGTTGATAAACGCAGGAATTCGACAAATCTATTACGCCGAGGGGTATGATGATCCCCTCTCTGACCAGATGTTTGCGGAGGCGGCCCTCAAAGTGGAGAAATTGGATCTATGAAATGTGCATATTGTGGAAAAATCAACAACAAGGTGATTGACTCTCGATTGAGTAAAGATGGTCGGACTATCAGGCGCAGAAGGGAATGCCTCGAATGCGAAAGGCGCTTTACCACCTATGAGAAGCTGGAGGAGGTGCTCCCCATGGTCATCAAAAAAGACGGCAGGCGGGAACCCTTCAACAGGGAAAAGATCATTGTGGGGATCAAGAAGGCCTGTCAGAAGAGGGCCGTGAGCATCACCGTGATTGATGAGTTCGTTGATTCACTCGAGATATACTTCCAGGAATTGGGCAAAAAGGAGATTGACAGCAAAGAGGTGGGCGAAAAAGTCATCACGAACCTCAGGGAATGGGATGAAGTCGCCTATGTGAGATTTGCTTCAGTGTACAGGCAATTCAGGGACATCAACGAATTCATGACGGAACTGGAGGATATCCTCAAAACCAGAAAGGGTCTCTGAGGTCCCTGGGCATAAACACTTTGAGAATGCAAAGGGAGCGCCGTCCGGCCCTGGCTCGTGGCTGAGGACATTCCCCGTCCGCGGACTGCAGGATTCTTCAATAACGAAAAACTGATTTCTATTTTTTTGGACGCAGATAAAAAATTCATGAGAAGGGCCTTGGCCCTGGCCGGAAAGGGGCTGGGACGGACATCTCCCAATCCGGCAGTGGGGGCAGTGATTGTTCGCAAGGGAAAAATCATTGCTTCGGGTTATCACAGAAAGGCCGGTGAGAATCATGCCGAGGTGGAGGCCCTGGCAAAACTGGGAGGGAAGGCTGAGAGAGGGGATACCCTCTATGTGACCCTGGAACCATGTAACCATTACGGCAGGACCCCTCCCTGTACCAGAGCCATCCTGGAGAGCGGGATTAAAAGTTTGGTGGTAGGGATGGCGGACCCGAATCCAACGGTTGCCGGGGGAGGGTGTGAGTTCCTGAGTCAAAAGGGGGTTGACGTAAGAATAGGGGTGCTTGAATCCAAATGCCGTCGTTTGAATGACTGGTTTTTGAAGTTTTCAAAGACGGGGCATCCCTTTGTAGTCGCCAAGTCCGCTTTGACCCTGGACGGATGGACAGCGACCTCTATGGGCCATGCCCGGTGGATCACCAATGAGAGGTCTCGGCAGGTGGTCCACCAGATGAGAGACAGTCTGGATGCGGTGATGGTCGGGGTGGGCACGGTTGTGGCAGATGACCCCTTACTCACAACACGCCTCAAGAAATCCGGGGGCAGGGACCCCGCGCGCATCATTGTGGATACCCACCTGCGTATCCCGGTTCATGCAAGGGTTCTCAATCATAGGTCAGAGTCAGAAACCTTCATCGCATTTGGAGAGGGTGTATCTGAAGAAAAACTGGAGGCTGTAAAAGGGGAGGGCGTGTCACCCCTTTGCTGCCCCACAAAGGACGGCAGGGTTGACCTGAAGTCCCTGATGGCTATTTTGGGTGACATGGGCATAAGCTCCCTTTTGGTGGAAGGGGGGGCGACCCTCATGGCCTCCATGATCGGTGACAGGCTCATTGATAAGTTCTGTGTGTTTCAGTCACCCAAAATACTGGGAGGCGGTGACGGCATCCCCATGGTATCGGGGAAAGGTCCTAAAAGAATGGACGGATGCATCCGGCTGAAGGATGTGGAGATCAAGCTGCTGGGGGAGGACATCCTGTTGGAAGGATACCCGGATTATCCTGGTTAATGGCGGAACTCAAGCCGCCTCACATTGAGACAAGGACAGGGCACAGATGTTCACCGGATTGGTCGAAGGTATTGGACGGGTAAAGGAGGTGCGGCTCGTTCGGGGTGATATGAGTTTGGTCATTACCCCTGGCTTTGATATTTCAGAAAGTGCCCCGGGGGACAGCATCGCCGTAAACGGGGTGTGCCTCACTGTGACCGATATGGGGAAAGATGCCTTCAGCCTGGATGTGTCGGGAGAGACGCTGGTCAGAAGTACCATGAAAAGCCTGAAACCGGGTGACGACGTGAATCTGGAACGGGCCCTTCGCCTCTCAGACCGCCTGGGAGGGCACCTCGTTTCAGGACATGTGGATGGTGTTGGCAGGATCGTTAAAGCGGAACAGCGAGAAAGATATTGGCTGTTGCGGATAGAAATTGAAGAGGATATCTCACGGTACACCATCGAAAAGGGGTCCATCGCGGTAGACGGAATCAGTTTGACTATCAACCGGTGCGGAGAGACCTTTTTTGAAGTAAACATTATCCCTCAGACATCCAAAGAGACTATTATCCTGAAGAAAAGAGTGGGTGATCTGGTGAATATTGAAACTGATCTCATCGGCAAATATGTGGAAAAATTCTTCACTAGGGAGAACCCGTCTGTGGCGGAAAACCACCATTCCTCCATCAACGAGAAGATGCTCAAAAAATATGGATTTCAAGGTTAGATAAAATGCCTATATCAAAAATAGAAGATGCTATAGAAGACCTGCGGCAAGGGAAAATCATCATCATTGTGGATGATGAAGACAGAGAGAACGAGGGGGACCTCACTATTGCGGCTGAAAAGGTGACTCCCGAGGCCATCAATTTTATGGCCAAATACGGGCGGGGACTCGTTTGCCTGGCCCTGGAGCCCGCGATCGTGGAACGGCTTAAACTTCCCCTGATGGTCCATGACAATACCTCCCGGTTCAACACGGCCTTTACGGTCTCCGTTGAGGCGAGGCAAGGGGTGACAACGGGAATATCTGCGGCAGACAGGGCCCACACCATTTTGACGGCTGTGGCAGACGATGCCCGGCCCGAGGATTTGGTGCAGCCTGGCCATGTCTTTCCCTTAAGGGCCCGAAGGGGAGGGGTATTGTTTCGGACAGGACAGACCGAGGGCTCTGTTGATCTCGCGCGGTTGGCCCGAATGAAACCGGCCGCAGTGATATGCGAGGTAATGAATGACGACGGGAGCATGGCACGTCTGCCCGATCTGGAAAAGTTTGCGGAAACCCATGGACTCAAGATTGCTACTGTGGCGGATATCATTGCCTACAGGATGAGAAATGAATCCTTCGTTCACCTGGCGGCGGAAACCATTCTGCCTACCCCATTTGGCGAATTCAGGGCCCTTGCATTTGCCAATGACATGGATGATTATGAGCATCTGGCCCTGGTCAAGGGAGAAATAGATTCCGAAACCGAAATCCTGGTCCGGGTTCACTCCCAGTGTGTTACCGGAGATGTTTTCGGATCCCTTCGCTGCGATTGTGGAACCCAGTTGGAAAGGGCCATGGAGATGGTGCAAAAAGAAGGGCTCGGGGTCATTCTCTACCTGCAACAGGAAGGACGGGGGATCGGTCTCGCAAACAAACTGAAGGCCTATGCCCTCCAGGACAAGGGACTGGATACGGTGGAGGCCAATGAGGAACTTGGGTTTGCTGCGGACCTGAGGGACTACGGTGTGGGTGCCCAGATTTTAGCGGCACTTGGTGTGAGAAAAATGCGATTAATGACAAACAACCCGAAAAAAATCATTGGCCTTGAGGGCTATGGTCTTGAAGTGACGGATCGTATTCCCATAGAAATAGAGCCAATACCGGAAAACGTCAAATACCTGGTGACCAAATGCCAAAAACTGGGTCACCTGCTCAATCTAGACCAATATGGGGAGTAGCGGCTCCCGGAAACACACTGAATAGGGTGAATTATTGAAGGGCCGAGGAAAGGAGAGATCCTATGCCGAATATTATAGAAGGAAAGATCATTGCCGAAGGTTTCCGTTTTGCTATCATTGTAAGTCGATTCAATGACTTCATCAGTTCAAGGCTGGTGGAGGGAGCCATGGATGCGCTTATACGGCATGGCGCGGATGAAGCCCAAATTTCACTGGTAAAAGTGCCCGGAGCCTTTGAAATACCCATGGCTGCAAAGAGGCTTGCCGATACAGGGAAATATGATGCCATTGTCTGTCTGGGCGCAGTGATCAGAGGAGCCACTGCCCATTTTGATTATGTGGCGGCAGAGGTATCCAAGGGAATCGCCAGCATTTCCCTGGAGACCGGGATCCCTGTCACATTTGGTGTCCTGACGACTGAGAATTTGGAGCAGGCCATCGAACGGGCAGGATCAAAGTCAGGCAATAAGGGCTGGGATGCTGCAATAGCTGCCATGGAAATGGTAAGTCTCTTCAAAGCAATGGAATGATTCGGCTCCTTTTTTCTCACCCCTGAAATTCTTTTTCCAGAAGAGGGAACTCCCGGTTATCAAGGCCCCTGGAGGGCTGCAGGTAAACCCTCATGCGGGGTGAAGGGGATTTTCAATGGGCCATGCCTGTCCCGCTATGCGGGAGTCAGAGATAGATGGCTCTGGCGGTCATTTTTCATCCTTTTTCACATGGAGTAATGGAGTAATGGAGTATTGGAGTATTGGTAAACATCTTACCAGAGACTTTCCAAGCAAAATCCAGGGGAGGCAGCGCTTGTGCGCCCTTTCGGAGCAACAAGACCCTTCTAGCAATTCCAGACCATCACTCCATCACTCCATTGCTCCAACAACCCGGAAATTTGAGGGCAAGTTTCTGGTCCCCTCTGGGGATAACCAAAGCCGGGTCCTCCGGGCCTGGAATCTTTACTGAGATCGAGAAATGGGGAAAAGACGTCGGGCCAGAGAACTGGCCATTCAGGTTCTTTTTCATTTGGAGTTTTGCCCTGGAAATCCGGAAAGGGGATTTGCATTGGTGTGCAATAGCCTCCAGCCCCCGGCGGGGGTGATTGAATTTTCAAAAAAATTGGTTCTCGGCACGTGGGAAAACCGTGAGTCCCTGGACGGGATCATCGGTAAAGCTTCTTTGAACTGGCGCCTTGAAAGGATGTCCCGTGTGGATCGAAATATACTGAGAATAGGGGCCTTTGAAATATTGCACTTGGAAGATATTCCTCCCAAGGTTTCGATTGATGAAGCCGTGGAGATGGGTAAAAAGTTCGGCACGGAAGAGTCCGGAGCCTTTATCAACGGCATTCTGGATAAGATATATGATACCA
>JAFDIX010000304.1 GCA_019307805.1 Deltaproteobacteria bacterium
GATGAATTTCAAGGCCACACTGCCGTTCCACAGGGCTGGGCTTGACTATGCGGATCTTCTGAAAGAGACCTACATGGCCCTTCCTGCCTTATTTTCAAAGCACTAAACAGTTACAATTTCTCAATGTTCAATCGTCAATCACAACACCATCTGCTCCCTCACTTCATTGGGGCCGAGCAGCTTGACCTCGGCCACCATCTCCTTGATGGTTTTGGCAAAATCAACCCCCTCACTGGCGCCGATCCAGGTCAGCTTCACCCGGCGTTCGTCAAAACCGAACCTGGGCAGGATCTCTTTCAGCAACTTCACCCGACGCCTGGCCTTGTAATTCCCGTTAATGTAATGGCAGTCCCCTGGGTGACATCCGCTGATGAGCACTGCATCGGCCCCTTCCAGCAATGCCTTGATCACGTACTTGGGGTCCACCATTCCAGTGCACATCATTCGGATCATTCGCACGTTTGAGGGATATGTCAACCTGGAAGTCCCGGCCAGATCGGCCGCAGTGTAGGTACACCAGTTGCACACAAAGGCGATGATCGTTGGTTCAAAGTCTTCCATGCTCTTTCTCCATTTTATATTAGGACGCAGATTTGCGCTGATACCCGCAGAAAATTATTTAACCGCCCACCTCAGCAACGGCATCCATGATGCCCTCGATCTCCGCAAAGATCTGCCTGTTGTTGAAGTGTTTGCTCCGCGCAGCCCCGCTCGGGCAGAATCCGGAGCAACTCCCGCATCCCTTGCAAAGGGCCTCGTTAACCACCGATACTCTCCTGCGTTCGTCAAACTCAATGGCCGTGTAAGGGCATAGATTAATGCAGGTCTGGCAGCCGGCACATAAATCCGGGTCTATCCAGGAGATAGTAGGGGAGATATCCACCTTTCCACGAGTAGCAAGGGCAAGGGCTTTGGCGGCCGCCCCGGATGCCTGGGCGACCGCATCCGGAATGTCCTTGGGTCCCTGGCATGCACCGGACAGGAATACCCCGTCTGTGGCAGTGTTTAGTGGCCCTAATTTGGGGTGCTCCTCCAGGAAAAAACCATCCGCTCCCTGACTGACCCCAAAAATCCTCCCCACCTCGGCGGTATCAGCGCGTGCCTCCATGGCCGCGCACAGTATCACCATATCCACCGGCAGCCTGTATCGTCTGCCTATGAGGGTGTCTTCACCAATGACGGTAAGTTTTCCTTCTTCTTCAGGGGAGGTAGGCTGGTCGGTGATCTCCGCCGGTTTTCCCCTGATAAAGGTGATCCCCTCTTCCTGGCACCTGCGGTAAAACTCCTCGTAACCCTTACCGAAACAGCGCATGTCAATGTAAAAGTCATAGATTTTCGTGTGGTGCCCCACCTTATCCTTGATGAGGTGGCCGTACTTTAGGGCATACATGCAGCAGACCCGCGAGCAGTACTCGTGGTAGTTCTCATCACGGCTGCCGATACAGTGGATAATGGCCACGCTCTCAGGGGGTCCTGTAAATTCATCTTTTTCATTTCTCATGAGGATCTGGCCGCTTGTGGGCCCGGTGGCGTTGTTGAGGCGTTCAAACTCGAGGCTTGTAAGGACATTGGGGTATTGACCATAGCCAAACTGCTTCATGGGGGTGGGGTCCATGAGGTCGTATCCTGTTGCCAGGATGATGCTTCCAACCTCCACTTCCAATTCCTCCTCCTCCATATTGTGGTTTATAGCCTTTGCCTCGCAAACCCTAACGCACTCCATGCATTCGGAGCATATCCCGCAGTTGAGGCAGCGATATGCCTCCTGTTGTGCCTCCTCTTCTGTAAAGCCCAAATTCACTTCCTCGAAGGAAGAAACGCTCTCCCTTGGGTCTCGATGTGCACCCCTGGCCCTGGATTCTTTGGCAAGGTCTTTCGGGATTTCCTGCCATTCTCGACCCGGGGGTTCCAGGGCAGCCAGCTCCTCGGCAAAGAGGTTGAGGTCCTCTCCATTGATGTATCGGTGGATGGCCTCCGTTGCCTTATGCCCTGAAGATACGGCTTCTATCACCGTTGCAGGTCCGGTGATTGCATCGCCCGAGGCAAACACGTTGGGAATAGAGGTCTGCATGGTATGTGGGTTCACGATAAGTGTGCTACGGCTGCTTGTCTCAAGGCCTGCTTCATCCATTGCCCATGCGATATCAGGTTGCTGGCCAATGGCCGGAATAACCGCATCGCAGTCGATAATAAACTCAGAACCCTCCACAGGCACCGGACGCCGTCGGCCACTTGCGTCAGGTTCTCCTAATTCAGTCTTTATGCATTGGAAACCAATGACCTTTCCTTCAGTACCCCGGATTTCCACCGGTGACGTCAGATAATGGATTTTCACACCCTCTGCCAGGGCATCCTCGATTTCTTCCGGATAAGCGGGCATTTCCTCACGGCTTCGGCGGTAGACGATACTTACCTCTTCACAACCCAGTCGAAGCGCTGTTCGGGCTGCATCAATGGCCACATTGCCGCCGCCGATGATTACCATACGTTTCCCCGGCAGTTCCCGTTTACCAAGATTCACCTCTTTTAGAAAATCGATTGCATCTAAAATCCCTTCAAACTCTTCCTCTCCGGGAATATTAAGTTTCATGCTGCGGTGGGCTCCAGTGCCAAGAAAAATGGCTTTAAAACCCTGTTTCTCAAGATCAGTTAGGGTAAAATCAGTGCCCAGACTCTTACCTGTTTGAACTTCAATGCCCAGTCGGAGAATATAATCGATCTCCTGCTCTAATATTTTAGGGGGCAGCCGATAATCGGGGATGCCCACCCGGAGCATGCCTCCCAGGACAGGCAGTGCTTCAAAGATGGTCACCTTGTAACCCTTGAGTCGAAGATAATAGGCCACCGTCAGGCCGGCAGGTCCGGCTCCAACCACGGCCACTTTTTCCGATCGTTCCTCGATCTCAGGGAGGGGGAGATTTTCCATATCCACCCGGTCGGCAGCAAAGCGCTTTAAATCCCTGATAGTGAGCGGTTTATCCACCTCTAGCCTACGGCATTCAGCTTCACAAGGATGGGGACAGACCCGGCCAAGCACTCCCGGCAGCGGAAGTCGCTCCATGATTAACCGGACCGCCTCCACGTATTTCCCCTGTCCAATAAGTTGGATATAACCCTGGACGTTTATCCCTGCAGGACAGGTAATCACGCACGGCGCCCTATCTTTTTTTTCAATGGAAAAGGTAACGGGCACGGCTTGAGGAAAGGATCGGTAAATGGCCTTCCTTGTTCCAAGGCCCTCGTCCCATTCGTTCGGTCTTGTGATTGGACAGACATCAATACAATCACCGCACCCCGTACATACCCCCTCTATGACGTATCTGGGTTTGCGACGCACTTTCACCTTATAGTTGCCGATGAAGCCGGATACCTCCTCCACTTCACTGTATGTGAGCAGCTCGATGTTTGGATTTTGCCCCACCTCGACCATTTTTGGGGTTCCGATACAGGCGGCACAATCCAGGGTGGGGAAGGTCTTATCAAACTGGAGCATATGTCCGCCTATGGTGGGCTGCCTTTCCACCAGATATACCTTATGGTCGGCATCTGCAATATCCAACGAGGCCTGCATGCCCGTAATACCCCCCCCCACCACAAGTACATCCGGGTGGACCTTCACCTCCCGGGCAGTGAGACCCTGATGGTAGTTGACCCGGTTGACGGCCGCTGCCGAAAGGGTCTTTGCCTTCCTGGTGGCCTCATCCTTATCCTCGGTCACCCAGGAGACCTGTTCGCGCACAGAGGCCATCTGGAAAAAGAAAGGGTTGATTCCGGCCCGTTCACAGGCGCCCTGAAACGTCTTTTCGTGCATTCTCGGCGAGCAGGAGGCCACCACCACCCTGTTCAGCCCAAGTTCCTTAATATCATTTACAATCATCTCCTGGCCCGGGTCCGAACACATGAACTTGTAGTCTCGGGCAACCACCACATTCTTCAGGCCCTTGACAAATTCTACGACCTCCTCAACGCGAACCTTACCCGCAATATTGACCCCGCAATGGCAGATAAAAAATCCGATCCTCTTTGGCATAATTAAATCCCTTTTCTACAGAAAAAAAGACCTTAGGGTTCCGCAGTCCAAAAAAATTTGTATTTTCTCATATGGCTTTACCTCTGATTTGTCAATGGATTATTGGTTAATTTTTATCAGAGGCAAAGGATCAAAGGGGGTAATGTTTATTCATTTTTGCTATTTTTGTAAAGTTTTTTTGGAGCAAACTTTCTATTTATAAAAGACTTTAGCATTTTATCCTTTCTTTTTTTCCATGAAATGGTATCGTTCAAAAATGTTCGGATTCCAGTTTATTTCTCTTTTGGTAACTGTTTAGCGCTTTGAAAATAAGGCAGGAAGGCCCGTGTAGATCTCTTTCAAAAGATCCGCATAGTCACGCCCAGCCCTGTAGAACGGCAGTGTGGTCTTGAAATTCATCACAGGACAGCCCCAGAAGAAAGCGCTACTACGAAAGATGCACTCTCTGCCTGTCCTGTGCTTTATGGTTCGGGTCAGGGGGCGTTCAACAAGCAGGTAAGAATTTTTGATGCGGCTCTTTTGAAAGAGACCTACACGGACCTTTAATCCAATAATGATTTCACTGCTCACTATTTTTATTACCTCCTTTGTGATTGCCCTTTCCGGTGCAATGATGCCCGGGCCATTGCTGACCGCTACGATCACTGAAAGTTCACGTCGCGGAACTCGCGCCGGGCCGTTGCTTATTGTTGGTCACGGCATCCTTGAGCTGGCATTGGTG
>JAFDIX010000305.1 GCA_019307805.1 Deltaproteobacteria bacterium
CTCCGCAGTAGCTCTGCTACGGAGGATGGAAAAACCGGAGTCCAGACAAGCTGGACCATTTGATATAACTGGATTCCGGCTTTCGCCGGAATGACAAAAAGTGGCGTTTCCCGACTTTTTACGGGACCGCCAAGGTTTGACAAATTTTTCGTGCAACTGGGAGGCTGTCGGAAAACCCCCATCTGCTGTTCGGCAGGCCGTTTTTGAAAGGAGCAGGTCGTATTATGGATTTTGGTTTGTCTCCGGATCAGGAAAGACTGCAGGAAGAATTCAGGGACTTCTTCAAAAGAGAGATGGAAAAGGCCCCTGCCGGTTGGGTTGGGGGAAATGTTGAAGAACCCTATTTGAGCGATGAAAACTGGGCCTTTCATGTGAAAATGGCCCGCAAGCTTGGTGAAAAGAAATGGCTCATGCTGGCATTGCCTGAGGAATATGGCGGCATCAATGCGTCTCCAGTTGTGCAGATGATCTTTAACGAGGTGGCGGGTTATTACAAAGCTCCCGGAGTTGATGTTTTCGGTGTCAAGATGATCGGGCCCGTGATCCATGCCATGGGGAATGAAGAACAGAAGAAGGTGCATTTGGGGAAAATCGCCAGTGGGGAGATCCTCTGGTGCCAGGGATGGAGTGAACCTGATGCGGGGTCTGATCTGGCTGCCCTCTCAACCTCCGCGGTGAGAGACGGTGATCATTATATCGTCCAGGGACAGAAGATATGGACGACCGGTGCCCACAGGGCCGACTGGATCTTCCTTCTGGTGAGAACAGACCCGGAGACAAACAGGAGCCGGGGTATCACCTTTCTGCTCGCCGACCTGAAAACACCGGGTATCAGTGTTGAGCCCATTGTTATGATGGATGGACAGCATTCATTTAATCAGATTTTCCTGGATGATGTTTCGATTCCTGTCAAGAATAGAATTGGTGAAGAAAACGAGGGTTGGAAGGTGGCCAAGGCGATCAGCAACTTTGAAAGAACAGGCATACTCCCTGTAGGCTATATTGAACGGGAACTCGAAGAGTTGATCCAATATTGTAAAGAGACAAGGTCCCTGGGAAAGAGATTGATCGATGATTCTTCTGTGCGCCACAGGCTGGCCGATCTGGCAGTAGAAATTGAGGCAGCGAGGGCCCTGTTTTACAGAATCGCATGCCTCCATGAAACCGGCGAGTTTATGGAAAGCGTGGCCCTGAGTTCCGCGGCCAAGGTCTTTACGGCAGAATTATATCAGCGCTTAATCTACGCCGGGTGCCATATTATGGGACTTTTTTCTCAGGTCAAACATGGTTCAAAGTGGGCACCCCTCAAAGGTGCATTTGAACGCCTTTACCAGCACTGTCCCGGTGAAAACATTGCGGCCGGCACCTCTGAAATTCAGAGAAATGTCATCGCGTGGACGGCCTTGGGTCTTCCCAGGTCATAGCCGGGGTGGAGAGGAAAATATTATGGATGTGAATTTTAGTGAGGAACAAAAATTGATCAAATCATCGGCCAGGGAGTTTCTAAAGGCCGAGGTTCCAAAGGATGTTGTCAGGGAGCTTGAAGAGAGCGAGGAGGGTTATTCGCCCGGGCTGTGGCAAAAAATTGCAGAACTTGGCTGGATAGGTCTCAACATCCCTGAAGAGTATGATGGAATGGGTATGAATTTTCTGGATCTCGTTATTCTTCTGGAAGAAGTGGGCTATAATCTTTTGCCGGGACCCTTTTTTTCGACGGTGATTGCGGCCTTCCCAATCATACTGGGAGGCAGAGAAGAAAAGAAGAAGGAGTATCTTCCCAAAATCGCCGAAGGAAAGTTAAGAATGAGTCTGGCCCTGACCGAACCTACGGCCACCTTTGATCCATTGGGGATTGAGATGGAAGCAGTCGCCGAAGGTGATGCATATATCCTCAACGGGACAAAGCTCTTTGTTGAGTACGCCCATACCTCAGATGCGCTTGTGGCGGTAGCCAGGACAGGGACGGGAGAAAGGCCTGAGGATGGCCTCAGTCTTTTCATCATTGATACAAAGGCGCCAGGGGTGAGGATCAGTGATATGCCCACCATCGGTCTTGACAGGCAGTGTGAGGTCCAATTTACAGATGTGCGCATTCCCAATGCGAATATGGTGGGCCCTGCGGACAGGGGATGGGATATTCTGAAAGACACCCTTCACAGGGCTCAGGTCGGCAAGTGCGCTGAGATGCTCGGCGGTATGAAGGCGGCCCTGGACATGACCAACACATATGTCAAAAAGAGAATGACCTATGGAAAATCGGTAGCCTCCTATCAAGTCGTGCAGCATTACCTGGCCGATGTCTGGATAGACGTGGAAACGAGCAAGAATCTTTTTTACCTGGCCGCCTGGAAGATTTGTGAGGGGATACCCTGTGGAAAGGAGGTGGCTGCTGCAAAGGCCTGGGTGGGAAAGGCTTTTACGCGCGTCACCGAGCGTTGTGTGCAGATGCACGGTGCCATTGGATTAACGAGAGAGCACGACATCGGCCTCTATTATCGAAATGCCAAGGCATGCGATCTCGCCTTTGGCGATAGTCAATATCAAAGAGAGGTGATAGCCGGAGAAATGTGTTAAAGTGCGCTTTGTATCGTGTCAAACAGGATGGTTCGCTGTGCAATAAACCGAAAACCCTAAAGGAATAAGGAGGGAGAAAATGAAAAGAGGAATTCTCGGTGTAATCGCAACGGTTATTGTTCTGGCAGTCTGGGTGGTTCCTTTGTGGGCGGGTCCCATGGTACTGAAAGTCGGCACGGTTGAGCCGCCTCAAGGGTGGGCATTGGTTAATGTGGTAAAACCCTTCCTTGCCAAGGTGGAAAATGACGCCGGAGGGACAGTGACATTCAAGGTCTATGCCGGCGGAACCCTGGGCCGCAATCCGACAAAATATGTAAAGCATGTCCGGGATGGTGTCATGGATCTGGGTTGGGTCATCAATGCCTACCAGCCCGGGGTTTTCCCGGATGATGAGGTTGTGAATGTCCCCTTTGTCGCCAAGAACCCCCTGGAGGCGACTGTAGCGATCAATAACATGGTTGGAAAGGGCATGCTGAGGGGATATGACTCCATCGTTCCCCTGGGGGTATATGTGCTCAACCAGTATGCCGTTCACAGCACATTTCCCATTAAAAAACCCGCGGATCTGAAAGGGAAAAAGGTGAGAGCCGCGGGCAGACTTCAACAGGGTCTCGTGGAAGCCCTGGGGGCCGGGCCGGTCGGTATCCCTGCACCCAAGATTGCAGAGACCGTCAGTCGGGGTGTGGTCGATGGGGTCATCCTTGAGTGGAACGGGATGAAGACATTCCGGATTGTTGATCTCACCAAGTATCACTGCATGGTGTCCTTTGGTGCCACGATCATCTCCTTTATAATGAATAAAGATGTTTTTAATAAGCTGCCGCCGCAAGCCAAGGCTGCTTTTGAAAAACATATGGGAATGCCTTTTGGTAAGGACTGGGGCGTAAAGCAGACTAAAAATGAAAAGGCCATCATGGAGAGCGTGAAGAACAACCCCAAACACACCATATATGTTCCCAGCGCGTCGGAGATGGAACAGTGGAAGGCGATCATGGGGCCGGTTGTTGAGAAATGGGAAAAGGAACATCCCAAAGGCAAGGTCCTGCTCGATACCTACAAAGCGGAAATAAAAAAATACCGGGCAGGTAAATAATGGTTTCTTTGAATTTTCTGGAACGGGCGATCAACCGGATTTCACGGGTGATCGCCCTTCTCGGCCTGGTCGGCATGTTGACCCTGGCCGTTGCCACGGTCTGTGATGTATTGGCAAGGTGGCTTTTCAGTGCGCCCATCGCGGGCGTGAGAGATCTATCACAGCTGTTCACCGCAGTGATTATCGCCTCCTGTTTTGCTTTGTGCATTGCCGAAAAGAACAACATTACCATTCGGTTTGTTGGAAGCGCGTTACCTCCCCGCGGCCGGTATTCCCTGGAGGCTTTCGGGAACCTGGTGACCATGCTTGTTTTTGCTGCAATGGCCTGGAGGATATGGGCCTATGCCAATGAACTGGCCGTCGACGGTGAGACCACCATGGTCCTTGGCTGGGCCTTTTCACCCTGGTGGCGAACCGTCAGTGTCCTTTTCGGCATCTGTGTGCCGGTGCAGCTGGTTGTCTTTCTGCGATCACTGGGATGTGCGATCTCGGGGAAGACACCGAAAGAAAGTGCACAAACCCCAACAGAAAAAGCCGGGGAGAATGCCTAATGGATCCTGTTACCGTTGCCGGTCTGGGCATCGCTGTAATGTTTATTCTCATCCTTATGCATGTCCCCATCGGCATATCCATGATTGTTGTGGGCGCTGTGGGGTTTGGAATCCTTTCCGGCTTCGGGCCTGCACTCTCCATTCTTGAATCGGAGCCCACCAGTGTCATTTCCAATGCGGATCTTGCAGTCATCCCCCTTTTCCTGCTCATGGGGAACTTTGCCACCACCGCAGGGCTCTCGGCGGATATCTTCAAGCTTGCATACGCCTTCTTTGGTCACAGAAGGGGAGGGCTTGCCCTCTCCACCATAGCGGGCTGTGGGTTTTTTGGTGCGATCTGCGGCTCCTCACCGGCGACGGCAGCAACCTTCGGCAAGGTGGCCCTGCCGGAAATGCTTCAGCGGAAATATGCCCCGGACTTTGCGACGGGATCGATTGCCGCAGGGGGCACCCTCGGTTCACTGGTTCCCCCGTCGGTGATCCTGGTGATCTATGCTGTGATGGCAGAGGAGTTTATCATTGAGCTCTT
>JAFDIX010000306.1 GCA_019307805.1 Deltaproteobacteria bacterium
ACATCCTGTATGATGATAAAGAGTCGTTCTGTCATAACCGGTCCCACATTCCTGGCCATGGGCCTCATAGGTGTCTTTCACGCATTTTGGGGAACGACACTCCCTGCGCTCAGAGATTTTCTTCTGGTGACAATTGAAGAAGCTGCATTGCTCTCTTCGGCAAATCTGGTGGGGCAGGCGGTCGCCTGCCTTCCGGGCGGGTTGCTCTGCGACCTGCTCCGAAGGGAGAAAGTCCTTATGTTTGGATGCTTCATGCTGGGATTCGGGGTTCTCTTGCTTGGCAAGATTAGCTCCTATCATGTCGCCATTCTCACCGCTTTTTGGATGGGGCTGGGTTGCGGCCTTATCATCATAAGTTCCACCGCCGTTTTTATAAAATTGTATCCGGATCGCAAAGGCCCAATCATCAATCTCAACCAGGTCATATACGGCGGACTGCTGCTTGTGAGCCCCTTGATCATGGGCCATCTGCTGACCTCCTCCATGGGTTGGCAAATGGGATTTGGGGGCTTGGGGGTTCTCCTTGCGGGGGTGGGGATCTTTTTTCTTTTGACCCGTCTCCCGGGGTCCATATCGGGAAGCACAGGGGCATTTGTCAGAGAAATAAGACGGCTTTTTGGCAGCAGGGTTTTTATTATCCTCTTGTTTACGAACGGAATGGGGGTCGGAGCGCAGATTGGTATTATGTATTATGTGGTAACCCTCTTGACGGATGCAAAAGGGTTTTCCATCCTCCATGCCGGCAGTGTTCTTTCAGCATTTTATATCTGTCTCTTTGTGGGCCGATTGACATGCAGCTGGGCCACCTTGCGGACGTCTCTGACAAAAATAATTATTATACTGCTTCTATTACAATTTGCCGGTCTCATAGTGGCCTGGCAAGGAAAAGGGTGGATCTCTGCCCTGGGGGTTGCCATGGCCGGGCTTGGATGCTCAGGTCTCTTCCCCTGTCTTCTTGCATTGACAGGAACCCTCTTCTTTGATCTGGCAGGGACATCCATGGGGGCCCTCACTTCGGCGGGGTATGTTGGCGGAATGGTTATGGTATGGGCCTCTGGATATTTTTCCCAGAAATTTGGGCTGAATTATGGTTTTGTCCCCATTATTCTCGGTTCTCTGATATGTTGTTCCTTTTTTCTCTACAAGAGAAAAATTATTCTGCTGGAGGAAGAAAAAAGCTGATAATGGAGGCAATGGATTATGGATGATACACTAATGCATAAAGATAAAGGAGAAATGCCATGAAGAACATCCTGAAATTGGAAGATGGAAGGATCGATCCCATCAAGGACCTTATGGAGGACGAAAAGACCTTTGCCCTTCGACGAATCCTGGTGGACAAGGACATCGGCGGTGCCGAATCTGTTACCTTCGGGTGGTGCGAATTCGCTCCAAAAACATCTTTTCATAAAAAACACATCCACCCCAATGCGGAGGAAGTGTTCTATGTCCTGTCGGGCAAGGGCATCGGAGGTGTCGGAGAGGGAACGGAAGAGCGGGAAGTCGTCAAGGGGGATACGGTCTGGGCCCCAAAGGGAGTCGTGCACTGGCTTTACAACCCCTTTGACGAGCCTTGCGAAATCATCTTTCTCTATACCATGCCGTCCCTTGAAACGGCGGGATATGAGATTGTAGAGTGATGCTCTGAGAGTGTCGCCGCTCTCCTCCTCCAGGGATAGAAAAGTGAGGGGAAAGCTAAAAACAACAAAAAAGGAGGTTAGTATGGTCGCGAAAAAGAAGATCGGATTTATCGGCGTAGGAAAAATGGGCAACCCCATAGCAAGAAACCTGATCAACAATGGTTATGCGTTGAAGGTTTATGACGTTGTTCCCGAGGCAAGACAGGTGTTTGCGGATCATGGTGCCGAGGTGGTGGATTCAGCCATGGAGGCGGCTTCCGGTGTGGAGTTGGTGATTTCCAGTATCCCGGACAACCCTGCACTAGAGGATGTTGCCCTGGGTGATAAAGGTGTGTTGGCAGGGGCAGGTGAAGGGACCACTTACATGGACATGAGCACCGTATCTCCCACACTTTCAGACAAAGTCGATGAGGCGGCTAAAGCCAAGGGTATCGCTTACCTGAGGGCTCCTGTGTCGGGCAGTGTGGAGTCGGCAGAGGCCGGTATTTTGGCCATCTTGTGTTCGGGCCCCAAGGAAGCCTATGAGGGCTGCAAGGACATTCTGGACATCATGGGCGCAAAGGTATTTCATGTTGGAGAGAAGAGCGAGGCACTGTACATGAAACTTCTCATTAATATGATGGTGGGCGTGACATCCGCTGTCACGGCAGAGGCCCTGGCCTTTGGGAAAAAAGGCGGTTTGGACTGGGATCAGATGATTGACATGATCCACAGCAGTGTGATCGGCTCCCCGCTCATCGGGTTCAAGGTACCGATGATGAAGGCGCGGGATTTCTCGGCGGCCTTCAGTGTCTGGCAGATGTCAAAGGATTTTAATATTGCCCTGAATGCGGGGAGAGATATGGATATGCCCATGCCCCTGACTTCTATGGTACAGCAATTTTACGGTGCCATGAAGGCAACGGGAAGAGGCGAACGGGACTATTTTGGCCTGATTGAACTCATGGAGGAAATGGCCGGAGTGAAATAGCCGATGGGACAGAGGATGTCCGTGTAAACCAAGTACGTCTCAATACTATTGTTCCAGCTAATTGCACTTTGATGCTGGATACCGTATGGAAAAGCCTCACATAATTCGGAGGAAACGATCTTTTTGCCAGCATCCAGAGACCAGTATCCAGTATCGTCTGGCCAGGGCAATGTAAATGTCGTTTCCACCATCCATGAGCACGAAGCTAGGTATCCAACCTGGTCCCACGGGCGCCTATGGATAGAGACCCCGCAGCAGCATGGCCTCGGAAACCCGATTTACGGCAAGGATGTAACAGGCCATTCGCATGGTCACCTTGTCCCGGGTTGCTATCTCCCAGACATTCTCAAAAGCAAGATCCATGATCCGTTTGAGCTTGGAGTTGACCTCATCTTCACTCCAGAAATATCGCTCCAGACCCTGAACCCATTCGAAATAGGAGGTGGTAACCCCGCCGGCGTTGGCGATGATGTCCGGTAGCATGTGCTTGCCGCGTTCGAGAAGGATCCTGTCAGCATCGGGAGTGGTTGGGCCGTTTGCCCCTTCAGCAATGATCTCCGCTTTGATTCTGTCTGCATTCTTCTCTGTAATCTGGTTTTCCATTGCTGCGGGGATCAGGATGGAACACTCCAATTCCAGTAGTTCTTCATTGCTGAGGTCATCCCCATCAGGATAGCCGTGTACCGAACCGCTCTCTTCTTTAAATTGCCAAAGCTTTTTTGTGTCCAGGCCCTTGGGATTATATACCCCTCCCTTGCTGTCACTCACGGCAATGACTTCTGCCCCATCATTGCGAATAATGTCGGCGGCGTTGTAACCCACTTTGCCAAAACCCTGCACAGCAACGGTTTGCTCATCAATATTTTTCCCTAATTTTTTGAGGAGTGAATGAAGGGCGAATACACAACCTCGGCCTGTGGCTTCCTGTCTTCCCAGGGTTCCCCCCACTGCAGGGGGTTTTCCTGTTACCACGCTGGGCTCTACGTAACCTATGGACACACTGTAGGTGTCCATGATCCAGGACATGATCTGGGGATTGGTGTAGACATCCGGGGCCGGAATATCCGTTTGCGGCCCGAACACGTTGATCAGCTCCGAGGTGTACCGCCTGGTCAAACGCTGGAGTTCTGCCCGGGACATGGCTTTGGGATTGCAGGCAACCCCGCCTTTGGCCCCTCCAAAGGGAATGTCCACGACCGCGCACTTCCAGGTCATCCACATTGCAAGGGCGATGACTTCATCCAGATTAACATCCGGATGGTACCGGATGCCTCCCTTGGCAGGGCCCCTGGAGGTGTTGTGATGCACGCGGTATCCGGTAAACACTTCTACGGATCCGTCATCCAGACGGATGGGTATGGATACGATAAAACACTTGAAAGGTTTGCGAAACCGATTATGTATGGCCGGGTCCAGATTGATTTGTTTGGCGACCATATCCAATTGGCTAAGCGCGATGTCCAGAGGATTTTCACTGCCACCCATGGTTCACTCCTTTCTTGAGAACGACCGCATATTCATTCCGGTTGTCAAAGGGAGATGATAGTAAAGAATATCAGAACTTTGCCTCTGTTGTACAGGGTCTTGAAGGGGGCTGTTGTGGATCAGGGTAGGCGCATGCACTTGCTATCAACAGGGATAATTGATACATATTAAAATATATGAATCGGAAATCTTAATTCAGGTCAGGAGGTGCGCCATGAAGAATATAATGAGAATGGCATGCGTACTCGCTTTAATTGCAATGTCCCCGGTGGCCTGGGCGGATGTTCAGATGGGAGAGGTCCCGCCCACAGTGGAATTGAAAGAAAAACTTGGCGGTCGTCTGGACGGATCCCCATGGAGCAGCGATGAGATGAAAGGCAAGGTACACACCCTTTTTTATGTGGACCCGGACAAAAAAGATCTCAATAACGACGCAAGTGAGGCCCTGGCCGCGGAAAAATTCCCCCGTGATAAATTTCAATCCGTCGCGATCATCAACATGGCAGCAACCTGGCTACCGAACTTTGCCATATCCTCCTCCCTGGAAGAAAAACAGGAAAAATATCCCAATACCATTTATGCAAGGGATTACAAAAAGGTGCTCGTCAAGGAATGGAATATCGGTGATGACAACAGCGATG
>JAFDIX010000307.1 GCA_019307805.1 Deltaproteobacteria bacterium
AAGGGGGGCAAGGTGTGCCATGCTGCCGGGATTGATTCGCTGACCCATTCTGTTCTGGGAAAACCCGTGAACGGCTGCGTGGCAACGACCGCCTCTGATTTGGCGGCGCCCCTGACGGCGCTTCATGCATTGGTCGGGGTTGCAGGTCCTGCAGGGCAAAGCAGAATTCCCGTGGAGGATTTTTTTGTGGGTGGGGGCAGGACCTCCCTCAAGGACAATGAAATCCTCACACACGTTATTGTCCCCCCAATGGAAGAGGGAGCAAGGGGAAGATATATCAAATATGCCCACAGTACCCGGAATTTCCCTATCCTGAGCCTTGCCGTGATACTTCGCCATGCCACCCTGGTCATTGGCGGTATATGTCCCACACCTCTCAGACTGGGTTCTGTGGAAGACACCATCAGGGATGGCAGGACGACCCCGAAGGATATAGGGGATGCCTTCCAAGAGGATGTGAAAGGATCCAGGGAAAAGGGGGAGGAATCTGCATACAAACTGAGAAGGGCCCGGGTGATGGTGCAGGATGCCATTCAAGGTTTACTTGACGAATCATGACACGATTTAACCCGTGAGGTATGGGTTTTCAGGAGGAAGGTATTGGGCAAGCTTGAATTGACACTGAGAGTAAACGGGACCGATTATCCGGTGGTCGTGGACCCCGGCACTACACTTCTCGAAGTGCTTCGTGGGCAGCTGGATTTCACGGGTGTCAAGCAGGGTTGTGACGGAACCGGGGAATGTGGGGCCTGCACGGTCCTGCTGGATGGAAAGAGCGTAAACTCCTGTCTGGTTTTGGCCATGAATGCGGTCGGAAAGGAGATAACCACCATTGAGGGGCTTGCCAAGGGTACGGAGCTGAATCCCCTTCAAAAGGCCTTTATGGACTACGGGGCTGTGCAGTGCGGTTTTTGTACACCCGGTATGATACTGGCGGCCAAAGGACTGCTGGATGAAGACCCGGAACTCACAAGGGAGGATATAAAAGACGGTCTCCGGGGAAACCTGTGCCGATGTACGGGCTATGTAAAAATCATCGATGCCGTTGAACACGTAGCCCATGAGATGAGCGCTGGAGGTAAAGAGAAATAAAGAATTGGGGTCCAGAGGACCAGGCTTTGGTTATCCACAGAAGTGATTTGATTGATTGAAAGTTCATTGCCTTTTTGAAATATCAAATAGCAAATCCCAAAAAACAAATGGTTCGACAAGCTCACCACCCTGAGCAAAGTCGAAGGGCAAATAATAATGACTGAAATTCAAAATCCCAAACAAAAAACATCGGTTTGAACCGGTTTGAAATTTGTGATTTTAGACACAAAACTCCAAGGTCGAGCCATTTATCTCTGACTTGGCCCAGAGGACCAGATTTTTAATAAAAAAATAAAGGAGGGATTTATGGCTGAGATCGTGAGGAGTGTCTGCCAGGGTTGTCATGTGGAGTGTGGTGTGCTGGCCCATGTGGAGGGAGGAGAAATCATAAAGATTGAAGGTGACCCGGAACATCCCATGAACAGGGGTTTTACCTGTGTGAAGGGCCGGGCACAAAACGAGGTTGCACACCATCCGGACCGATTGAAATACCCCCTCAGGCGTTCCGGTGAAAGGGGAAGCGGCAAATGGGAAAGAATTTCCTGGGATGAGGCCCTGGACGGTATTGCAGAGAAGCTGACAGAAGTCCGAGACCAATACGCTCCCGAGTCTATCGGCTTCATACATGGAACGGGTCCAAGATCATCCCTGTACTCTACCCCCCTGCTCGCCACTGCCCTGGGCACACCCAACGTGATAAGCGTAGACCTTCATATCTGCTACATCCCCTCTTTGACCGGAGAAAAGTGGACATACGGGACGTCCATTCTCATGGAACAGGGGCCGGAATATCTGAATGCAGACTGCATCATGGTGATGGGAGGCAACCCTCTAAACTCCCACCCGGCCCGGGGAATCGAGATCCTGGAGGCCAGAAAAAAAAGGGGAACCAAGCTCATCGTTGTAGATCCGCGGCGCATTGAACTGGCTGCCAAAGCGGATCTGTGGCTGCAAATCCGTCCCGGCACTGACGTGGCCCTGACCCTGGGAATGATGCGAGTGATTATTGAGGAGGAACTCTACGATAAAGATTTTGTGGAGAAGTGGTGTCACGGTTTTGATGCTCTAACAGAACGGGTCAAGGAATATCCCCTTGAAAAAGTTTCAGAAATAACCTGGATTCCCGTGGATCAGATCAAAGAGGCGGCGAGGCTTTATGCCACGACCAAGCCGGCGGTGATGCACCATCGGGTGGCCATCGAACACAACCTCAATTCAGTACAGACCTGCCGGGCCCTTGGCATCCTTGTGGCACTTACCGGGAATCTGGATGTCCCGGGAGGAAATGTGTTGCCCATGTCTCACGAGGGACTCATTCCCCAGCACAGCCTCTGGGAGTCACCCCGTTTCAGGCTGCCCCCGGAAAAAGAGTCAAAACGCATTGGTGCCGATATATATCCCCTTGTCTCCGGACCGGAATCGGTTTTGCCTTTTGTGGTGGGGCCTTTGGCAAATGAGACCATACGTACGGGAAAACCCTATCCAATCAAGGCCCTGTTTTGTGCAGGCGGAAATCCCATTGTGAATATGCAGGATGTCAAAAGGCTTTGGGAGAGTTACAAGCGTGATCTGGATTTGATTGTCGTTGCCGATTTCTTCATGACACCCACGGCCGAGCTGGCCGACTATGTGCTGCCTGCAGCGGCATGGATGGAGAGGGATGAAATGTGCGAGCTCTCCTATGTCAATTATATCAGTGCCCGACAGAAGGTCGTTGAACCACCTGGTGAGTGCTGGCATGATTTGAAGATGTCCCTGGAATTGGCCAAAAGGATCCCCTGGGCGGATCGCAATTACCTGCCCTGGGAGGACGTCGATGCATTTAATGACGCCATGGTTGAAGGAATGGGGATTACTTTTGAAGAACTCAAGGGCAAATCCTTTGACATGGTCCCCATGGAATACAGGAAATACGAAAAAGATGGGTTTAATACGCCCACCGGTAAGGTTGAAATCTTCTCCACGGAGTTTGAAAGACGCGGGTACGATCCGCTGCCTTTTTTCAGAGAGCCACCGGAAAGCCCGGTCAGCACCCCTGAACTTCTCGATGAATATCCCTATATCCTTTACACCGGTTCAAGGCATATAGAGTATTTTCATTCCGAAGGGCGGCAGATTAAGACGCTGCGCGACCGGGTCCCGGACCCCCTGCTCGAAATTCACCCCGAGACCGCGGAGCGAGAAAATATGAAGGACGGGGATTGGGTCTGGATCGAGACGCCACAGGTCAAGGGTGAACGGGTAAAGTTCAGGGTAAAGGTCACGGATACGATCCACCCCAAAATGGTGCATACCCGACACGGGTGGTGGTTTCCGGAAAGGCCGGCCCCTGAACGCGGGTGCTTTGACTCAAACATCAATGTAGTGATGACGGATGATCCTCCCAGAGAGGATATCTGCGGGTCAGTCCGGACCAGAGGAACCCTCTGCAAAATTTACACCTAATCCACTTTATTTTTACCTGTAAGCCTGGCCCTTTGGGCCAAGTGAAAAATAGAGGACTCTGCCGTGGGGTTTTGTGCCTAAAATCACAAATTCCAAGCACCAAATTACAAATAAATCACAAATTCCAAACCGGTTCAAAGCGATTGTTATTTTGTTTGGGATTTTGAATTTTGGTCATTGATATTTGCCCTTCGACTTTGCTCAGGGTGGTGAGCTTGTCGAACCATTTGAATTTTGGGATTTGTTATTTGAAATTTCAATAAGGCAATAAACTTTCAACAAAGCAAATCCCCTCTTCGGCTAACCAAATCATGGTCCTCTGGGCCAGGATTCTTTATTGCCACTCCGCAGCCTAATGAGAGCGGTACTTCCTAAACCAATAAGGTGACATCCTCTGCCACCTGCTCATATTGCGTGGTCATCATGGGGTCATGACCGGGAAACAGCAGTTCCGGAGAAGACGCAGCTTCCCGAAGTTTGTCATAGGTCCTCATCCAACCCGGCAGATCGAAAATGAAAGTGCTGGGCCAGTCCTCCTGATAGTTTCGGAAGGTGTGGGCACAATCAGAACCTAAAATAGCTTTCCCCTTGGCCGTATTTACTGCAACGGCCTGGAGGGCCACATCATGTCCGGGTGCGAGCAGGCACTCAATGCCCGGGAGAATCTCCCGGTCACCCTTCAGGAGGACGAGCCGGTCCGTTCCTTCCAGGGAGGCCAGATACTCCAGGTATGAATCCACTACAAAGAACTGCAGGGGCGCCCGCTTTGACAGGGGGTCTTTCACCCAGAAACGGTATTCTTCTTTCTGGATATAAATCGTGGCATTGGGAAAGAGTGTGACCCCGTCTGCGTGATCCCAGTGGATATGGGTCAGTATCACATGCCGGACCTCATCCGCTTTAATCCCGATTCTGGAGAGCATTTCCGCCGGACTGACGTACCCCGCCAAATTTCTCTCTTTGGCAAGTTCAGGGGAAACCCCGGCATCCACTACCACGGGTTCTCCTTCCCCCTTCAGGCACCATATATAATAGTTGCGTTCCACGGTCTCTTCCCACTCCTTGAGCCACATCATGAGTGCCCCTGAACTCGAAAGCGGGCCGGCATATTTGAGGGCGTAAATTTTGTACTCTTCCATTAAAAGGACCTCCCTTCACACCTCAAGTTTACTCCAAATTTTCAAAAGACTAATGAATCGATTTCCAAATAGCAATCCTTTGCACCCCTTCGAATAAGGTTTACCCTTTAGTTGCATAAATAAAATGGCAAAATGGGTTTAAAACCAATAATGATAGACCTTTTCCACCTTTTCAACTTGCATTTTGGAATTCACCGAAAGTGGCATCATGAAGCTAATGAAAAGTTGCCATTTTATTTACCCTTCGGGAAAGCCGAG
>JAFDIX010000308.1 GCA_019307805.1 Deltaproteobacteria bacterium
TCCTTGAGCTTTCGAAAGACCGCAAGATAGGCCGCTTTGTAAAGGATTTCCAGATAGGCGGGCACCGGCTTGAAGTCCATTTTCAGAGAGGCCCTTTTCCGGCCGATTTTAAGGGCAACGTAAAATACGATTCTTTTAAACCAGGTTGCATCGGACATCCTGATGGTTATGGCGGAATAGTATTTCTCCCAGACCCTGGGCACGGCATATCCCACGGTGGGAGAGATCTCCATCATGTTGTCCGTGACCGTGTCCAGGCTCTCAATGAAATTGACGGTAAATCCGTGGGTAATGTGACCCATTACCGAGAAAAGCTGCTCAAAGACATGGCACAGGGGGAGGAAGCTCATGACTTCGTCTGACTTGTTCATGGGGTTGTCCGTGGTGATGGCGCGTCCCATCCACGTGAGGTTCCTGTGGGTCAGCATGGCCCCCTTGGGAGGGCCCGTGGTGCCTGATGTGTAGATGAGCATGGAGATGTCTTCAGGCTCTGTCTCATCGATTTTTCTTTCAAAAAGATCGGGATCCTGTCGCGAAATCTCCCTTCCCTGTTCCAGGAGTTCATTATAGGTCATGACCATGGGGTCTTTGAAGTGCCGCAGCCCCTCCAGATCCCACACAATAACCTTTTCCAGACAGGTTGCACTGTCCCGGAAGTGAAGCCATTTGTCCAGTTGTTCTTCGTTTTCCACGAAAAAGAACTTGCTGTCCGAGTTTTCAATGACATACTGGACCTGCTGCCAGGCATTGGTGGAGTAAATGCCGACCACCACGCCTCCGGCACACTGAACCCCCATGTCGATGATCACCCACTCGGGGCAGTTATCTCCTATGATGGAGACGTGATCCCCCTTTTCAAGGCCCATGGCGATGAGGGCAGATCCCAGGTCCCTGGCCGTCCGGTAGTAATCGTTCCAGGTGATGTCTTGCCAGAGACCGTATTCCTTCTTGCGCATGGCCACGCGGTCCTGATAGGTGCGGGCTGTTTCCCTGAAAAGCCTGGGTGCGGTTTCCTCAATTATGGCGGTTTGCTGCTCCAACGGGCCCCCTATCTCCACCTCTTCTTCCTTTTCCAACGTTGATACCCCTTGGCCGATTCTTCTGAACGGACCCCCATGTAGAATTCTTTGACATCCCGATCTTCCATGAGTTCCGAAGCCCTGCCTTTCATCACAAAGCGGCCATTTTCCAAAATGAGCCCGAAATGGGAAATGGCCAGGGCCATGCGGGCATTCTGTTCAACCAGGAGTATGGTGGTGCCTTCTTTGTGAATGGTCTTGATAATCTTAAAGATATCTTTGACCAGGATAGGTGACAGGCCGAGGGAGGGTTCATCCAGAAAGAGGAGTTTGGGAAGATTCATGAGTGCCCGGCCAATGGCCAGCATCTGCTGCTCACCACCGGAGAGGGTCCCGGCCCACTGCCCCTCTCTTGCCTTCAGGACCGGGAAAAGCCCGTAGACGCGGTCAAAGTCATTTTTGATCCCTGTGCGATCTTTTCTGATGTAAGCCCCCATGAGAAGATTCTCTCTGACCGTGAGCTCTTCGAAGACTTCCCTTCCTTCCGGGACATAGGAAATACCCATCCTGACGATCTTCTCAGTGTCCTTCCCGTCTATGCGTTTGCCCATGAATTCGATGGTTCCCTTGTCGGGCTGGTCATCGATAAGGCCGCACACGGTCTTCAGGATCGTGGACTTCCCCGCCCCATTGTTTCCCAGGATGGCGGTGATGGTCCCCTCCTCCACAGACAGGGAAAGACCCCGAAGGGCATAGATCAGACCGTAATAGGTCTCGATATTTTTTATTTCAAGCAACGTCCCCAAGGATGTCATCCTCGCCCAGATAGGCCTTCAGGACCTCAGGATTTTTCTGCACCTCATCCGGAGTGCCCTCGGTGATGGAACTCCCGAAATTGATGACCAGGATACGGTCCGAGATGTCCATCACCATCTTCATGTCATGCTCGATGAGCAGGATAGTGACCCCCAGTTCATCCTGAATATCCTTGATCCAGAAGATCATGTCCTGTTTTTCCTCGGAATTCATGCCCGCCGAGGGCTCGTCCAGAAGGAGCAGTTCCGGTTCCAGGGCCAGTGCCCGTCCCAGTTCCACCTGCTTCTGGATGCCGTAGGGGAGGGCCCCGACAAACTTGTTCCTCACGGCCTGCAGGTCCAGAAGGTCAATGATCTTTTCCACCTTTTCCCGGTGGGTAACCTCTTCACGTCCGGCAAAGGAGCGTCTTCCCCACAAAAAGGCGCCGCGAAAGAGACCGGTTTTCATGAAAATGTGGCGTCCCAACATCAGGTTTTCCATGGTGCTCATGTTGGAGAAGAGCTCGATGTTCTGAAACGTGCGCGCAATACCCAGTCTCGCAATACGATCCGGCTTTCGGCCCTGTACCGCTTGATCCTTGAAAAAAATACTCCCCTGGTCCGGATGGTAGATACCGTTAATGCAGTTAAAGAGGGTGGTCTTGCCTGCCCCGTTGGGCCCGATAATGGCAAAGATGGTACCCTTGGTGACCTCGAAATTGATGGCCCGAAGGGCTACCAGGCCGCCAAATGAAATGGATAAATTTTCTACCCTAAAAAAGGTCATGGCCCACCCAAAATATGGACAAGAGGGAGGTTGGCAGGCCCTTTGGCCGCCAACCTCCCGTGCCTTTGTATTTCCCTCTGTTAGTCCGGTTCCATCCAGTCGGTCAGCTTCTGGGCCTTGCCTCCCTTGAGGCACCGGGCCAGGAAGAGTTCCGTCTGCCCCTGCCGGGAGTGCAGGTTTTTGGGATCATAGGGCCCGTAATCAATGCGTCCAAAGACGCCTTTAAAGCCTTTAATGGTCTCCATCGCCTTCACAAAGTTCTCCCTGGTCAGGTTGCGCCCTGTCCGGCGAAGCCCTTCCACCATGGGCTCTACAAAGCCGAAGCCGGCATAGAAGAAGGTACCCCATCGCTCTCCCTTGGCCGCATACTTGTCAAAGGCCTTCTTGTACCTGAGCATGAGGGAATCCCGGGAGTCGGGAAGTTCACCAAAATTCCCGGTTATCACACCGCCCCAGAGGCCCTTGCTGATTTTGTACATGAGGGGGTAGTCGGAACAGGTACTTGTACTCATCCACTGGGGGCCAAATTTCATGGCCCTTCCCGTGCCAATGATGCGCACGGCGTGGATAGGACTGACCCAGAGGAGAACGGCATCTGCCTTGGCCTTGCGCATCTGCATGACATGGGCCTTCATGTCCGTATCCCGCATCTCCACAGGCACCTTGGCTACCAGCTTGAGGCCATACCTTGCCAGTTCCGCTTCGGCTCCGGCAAGCCCGTTTTTGCCGTAGTCGTCGTTCTGGTAGGCAATGGCAATGCGTTTCTTCCCAAGGTTCTTGACCGCATACTTGGTGAGTATTTTGGCCTCACTGTAATAGAGGGGGTATACGGCAAAGAGGTATTTCTGGGGCGGGGAGATCCAGTGCAAGGACCCTGCAGCAGGACCGACCCAGGGGATCTTCCTGTCCATGAGGTAGTTCTTGACCGACAGCCCGGTAGCGGTGCCCACACCCGAGGCCCAGCCGAACATCCCGATGCCCTCCTGAAGTTCTTTAACGCCTGCCTTGGTCTTGGCCGGGTTATAACCGTCATCAAACATGTGGTAGACAATTTTTCTGCCGTGGATGCCGCCTTCATCATTAATCATCTTAAAAAACACGCCGGTTCCCCGGGCGACCGCACCCCAGGGTGCTGCAGGACCTGTCTGGGGACCCCACTGACCGATATGAATCTCCGTGTCGGTGACTCCCTGTTCCGCCAGGGCTCCGGCAGTGAGACCGAAGACCATGGCACCCATTGTCATGAGGACCAAAACCCATCTCTTTTTCATGATGCACTCCTTTCCTGAACTGGCTTAAGGTTACCGGGTCTATACCTTCTTCACGTAATGGCGGGCAAAGAGCCCACTCGGTTTAATGCAAAGGACAAGGACAATGATAAAAAAGCCAACGGATGACTTGAATTCTATAGACACATAACCTCCGAAGAGATTCTCGATAATGCCGATGGCATACGCCCCGAATACCGCTCCGGGCAGAGAGGTCATGCCCCCCATGACGGCGGCGGCAAAGCCCTTGAGCATGGGATCCCACATCATGTAGGGCTGCATGGTGCCGGGGGCAAGGAGGAGACCGGCCACACATCCTACCAGGGAAGATATTCCCCAGGTAAACATTAGAATACGGTTGGTCCGTATCCCCATGAGCCTCGCGGCCACGGGGTTTTGCTGAGTCGCCTTCATGGCAACACCCAGCTTGGAATAACGCAGAAATAGGAAAAGGGCCACCATAATGGTCAGGGCCACGACAAAGGTCAGGGCCTCCAGGGAACTGACGAATACCCCTCCTATGGCGACACTGTCATAGGGAGAGATGGGAAAGGGCATGGTCTTGGGGTCGGCGCCGAACTTCCAGGAGACAAACCCCATGAGGATCATTTCCAGCCCGATGGTGATAATGATCATGCCCAGCACATTGGGTTCTTTGGCCCTCCGCATTACGGCAAACTCAAGAAAAGCCCCCAGGATGACGGCAAAGACAAGGGCGCTGGGAAAGGCGATGTAGAAGGGCACATGGTAAAATTCCAGGATAAGGTATGTCATGAAGACAGAAAGAAGGGCCATCTCCCCCTGGGCAAAATTGACCACCTCGGAAGTCTTGTAGATGATGACCATGGCCAGGACCACCATTTGAAGAAAATCCAGCATAGATATTACCCTATCCCACTAGAAGGGCCACGTCCTCCAGTAGATCTTGGTCCGTATCCAGAAGCCGTATATACCCAGGGGTTCGAATAACATGATCAGGACCATGATCAGGCCGTAAATAATCAGTTGGAT
>JAFDIX010000309.1 GCA_019307805.1 Deltaproteobacteria bacterium
AAATACATGCCTCCATGGGCACAAGAGAATCCCCCTCGGTCCCCCTTTTAAAAAAGGGGGATGTCCAAAGGTACTCAGGCCAGTTATCCCTCGGTGTCCCTTTACCAGAAAGGGCGTGGCAGAAAATGCCTTGACAGGGAGAAGGGCCGGACATTAAAATGGTTGTTATTAAAGGCATGAAGCCTTTAAGTAAACAGCAGGGACAAGACGGCCACGAAGGCAAATCGTTCCAGAAGGAACGAATCCTGACGTGGCCTTTTTTTGTCAGGTTGTTCAGGCGGTTTTTCTTTTTGGAGGATGTCATGAAGGGCAGAGAGATTTTATCCAACGAGGATTTTAAAAAATGTGCTGACTTTCACGGCCATACTTGCCCCGGTCTGGCCATCGGGTACAGGGCGGCCAAGGCAGGGCTGGAACGGCTCGGGAAGGGCAGGGCGACGGATGAAGAACTGGCAGCCGTCATAGAAACAGATGCCTGCGGCGCTGATGCGGTGCAAGTGTTGACCGGTTGTACCGTCGGGAAGGGCAACCTCATCATCAAAGACCATGGCAAGCATGTCATTACACTTTTTGGCAGGGAGTCGGGTGAAGGGATTCGAATGTCCATGATACCGGGGACCTTTTCAATCAACGAGAGGCACCGGGAGCTTATCGAGAAGATCACTGATGATACCGCGACCCAGGACGAACGCAGTGAGTTTGAGGAACTCCATCTTCAGAGAACCTGTGAAGTCCTGGAGAAACCTCTGGAAGAACTTTTTCGTATTGAGGCCGCCAGCATTCAAATTCCAGCAAAGGCCAGAATAGAGCCTTCTATTCCCTGTGATCATTGTAAAGAGCCCACGATGTCCTCTAAATTGATTGGGAAGGGCGGCGAAAGGTTCTGCGGGGAATGTGCAGAAAGAGGGGAATGTGCAGAAAGAGGAGAGTAGAATTGCCTCGAACCCGGAATGGAGTGATTGTGAGCAAAGAAGAAAATTACGGTTGCACTGATTACAGGCAGGAAATGATATTGGCCGGACTCAGGATGCGGCTCCAAAAAGAAGATCTGTCCAAGGAAGAGCGGGATGCTATTTTTAAGGAGATCAGAGGGCTGGAAGCGGCCATGGCACTGGATTAGTCTCTTAGAAATGAATTTTTGCGCAAGAAAGCCCCAATGTTCCTGAAGCGACTATTAGCACTTGATAGAACGAGATACTGGAAACTAGTCACTGGATACTGGATATCAAAGAAGGTGTTTCCCTTTATTGGTTTTAACCAGGATCAAGCATCCAGCATCCAGCAACCAGAAATGGAGGGTTAAGCCATGTGTGAATCATCAGCCTACATCATAAAGGACGGAAAAGAGGAACTGGTTCTCGAGAGTGTGGATGTCCTCGAAAACGAGGAAAATGCCATCAATTTGGTAAACATCTTTGGTGAGCAGAAGCGTGTCAGGGCGCGTATCAAGTCCCTATCTCTCGTGGATCACAAGATTATCCTGGAATCCATCTGAAAATCACAGATTTTCAGATGGAGCAGAAAGCTCAAAGCTGAAAGGCTGGTAGATAGCAGTATGCATATCTCTGAAGGCGTCCTTTCGCCGGCGGTGCTTGCCGGCGGTGCTGCATTGGCGGTTGCCGGTACGGCCATCGGATTGAAAAAACTGGACTATGACCGTATTCCCCAGGTGGCGGTCCTGACCGCAGCCTTTTTTGTGGCTTCCCTGGTCCATGTACCTATTGGCCCAGCCAGTGTCCATCTCACGCTCAACGGCCTGATGGGGATCTTCCTCGGATGGGTGGCTTTTCCCGCTATCCTGGTGGGCTTGATCCTGCAGGCCATTCTCTTTCAACACGGGGGCATGACGACTCTCGGGGTGAACACCGTCATCATGGCATTTCCTGCGATCGTTTGTTTCTATGCATTCAGTATCCCAATCAGAAGCCAAAAACCCGCTGTCTCCATGGCAGGTTCTTTCATGTGCGGTTTTGGGGCGATCCTTTTGAGTGTGTTGATGCTGGCGCTTGCTCTGGTCTTTGCCGGTGAACATTTTGCAGCCGTTGCAAAAGTGGCGGTAATTGCATATTCGCCCATCATGGTGATCGAGGGAATTATCGCAACACTTTGCGTGAGGTTCCTCAAACGCGTCAAGCCGGAAATCCTGGAGGTGGTCTATGCACGGGGATAGAAAATGGGGATGGAAATATCCTGACGAAATCCGAATCGCCGCTTTTGCCTTGATATTTCTTTTACTCATTTCCCCATCCGCCTATGCCCACCGCGTCTATGTTTTTGCATGGATAGAGGGGGATATGGTGCACACGGAGAGCTATCTGGGTGGCAAGAAAAGGGCCGCTGACGGCAAAATCCAGGTCTTTGATCTTTCAGGAGCCAGGTTGGTTGAAGGAAAGACCAATGAGAAAGGGGAGTTTTCTTTCCAGGTTCCCAAAAGGGAGGACCTTCGCATTGTGCTGGAGGCGGGTATGGGGCACCGGGCCGAATATCTCCTGAGAGTATCGGAGGGTGAAACACCCGTGGGTTCCCCTGCAAAAGCCCAAAGGGTGCACCAGGCAACGCCGCAATCCCCTTCCGTTCAAATAGACAGGGCAGAGATTCGAGGAGTGGTCGAAGAGGTCCTTGATGCCAAAATGGATCCGGTATTAAAGGAATTGGCCCATATGCGGAAAGAAAGGGGACCAGGAATCAGGGAGATCATGGCTGGAATCGGATACATTGTAGGAATCATGGGTCTTGTTCTCTATTTCAGGAGCAGGAAAGGACAAAAACCACCAAAGGATCAGGGGTAGGGATATGAAGAGTGTGGGTACAAGACTGATGACTATCATTCTGTTCCTGGCGTTGGTACCGGGCATTGCAGCCGCCCATTTTGGGATGATCATCCCCTCCGACAGTATGGTCATGCAGGGTGAGGACAATATCATACACGTCTCATGCTCCTTCTCCCATCCCATGGAAATGGTGGGCATGGATCTGGACAGGCCCCTGCAATTGGGTGTCTTGTTTGAGGGAAGAAAAAGGAATCTCCTGAAGGACCTGAAGGAGACAAAGGTCATGGGGCGCAGGGCATGGATGTTTGACTACAGGGTGAAAAGGCCGGGAGTTTATCAATTCTACATGGTCCCTAAACCCTTTTGGGAGCCTGCGGAAGGTCGCTTTATCATCCATTATACCAAGACCGTGACCGCTGCCTTTGGTAATGAAGAGGGCTGGGACAGACCGGTGGGATTGAAGACAGAGATTGTTCCCTTGACACGCCCTTTTGGCCTCTATGCGGGAAATGTTTTTCAGGGTATTGTCATGCTGGAAGGCAAACCAGTCCCCTATGCGGATGTGGAGGTGGAATATTACAACAGGACCGGTAGGGCAAAGGCCCCTAATGATTATATGATTACACAGGTCATCAAGGCCGACGCACGTGGGGTATTCACCTATTCTGTTCCACGATCAGGTTGGTGGGGCTTTGCTTCACTCACCACATCAGATCAGAAGATGATCCATGAGGGCAAGGAAAAAGAGGTTGAGCTGGGCGCAATCATCTGGGTCGAATTCAAGGACTGGCAAGAACAGTAAGCTAACAGTGCCGGACTTCTTCCCTTACAACACTCCAATACTCCAGCACTCCATTCTCTTTATCTGTGTTTGTGGGGGGTGGTCCCATGGACATGGGCGTGTTTGTGAAAGTGGACGTGCACATCCAGGTCTGTTTGAATCATGCCCCCTTCCATGGCATGGATAGCCCTGGTTATTTCGGAGAGAAAATCAAACTCATGGGATATGAGAACAAAGGCGAGATCCAGATCAGAGAGTACTCTGAGGAGGATCTTTTTTGTATCCTCATCGAGACCGGAAGTGGGTTCATCCAGGAGGAGCACCTGGGGCTCCATGGCGAGAACCGTGGCGAGGGACACGAGCCTCTTCTCTCCACCTGAGAGTTTATAGGTAATCCTGTCTTGAAGTGCGATCAGGCCCAGGGTCTCCAAGGTTCTCTTGGCGATATCCTTTGCCTCATCCTTTGATTTCCCCAGGTTCAACGGGCCGAAGGCCACATCCTCGAGGACTGTGGGACTGAATAGCTGGTCATCGGCGTCCTGAAAAAGCAACCCGATTTTTTTTCTGACAGAGACAAAATCCTTTTCCTCTGTGATCCGCTTATCAAAGATCTCAATACTGCCGGATGTCGGCCTCAAAAGCCCCATGATGATGTGGAAGAATGTGGTCTTTCCGCAGCCGTTTGGGCCAACGAGTCCGATCTTCTGCCCTTCGCGAAGCTGGAAATTGAGATTCTTCAGCACCGGTTTGGCATTTGGGTAGGCGTAGGATATGTTCTTAAGGTTGATTAACATGTAACCTCCTCCATCACAGGACCCATTCCAGCGCTCCAATCCCTGCGATTGCCAAAAGCATGAAACCCATGACAAGCACATCAAAGGAGCCCATGGAAAATTCGCTCAAATTATAAAACGTTCCTCTGAAAGCGCGG
Source organism: Deltaproteobacteria bacterium (assembly GCA_019307805.1). Lineage (GTDB taxonomy): Bacteria > Desulfobacterota > DSM-4660 > Desulfatiglandales > HGW-15 > JAFDIX01. Next base: position 4,484 of record JAFDIX010000309.1, read on the forward strand.
CAGAGCATAGCCGCGCGAATTCGTTCTGCACGATCATAACTCTTCACCAGCAGCATGCCCACCAGGTATGCATAGGTTTTGTAGGTGTGAATGTTGTTTCCGGGATGGAAACCCCTGATCTTCATGGCGCTGATCAAACGATAATATTCCTGATGCATCACTTGGATGTACCGATAGGTGAAATAGACCAGATGAACAATCTTGCCTGGTACATGGAGGTGTCCCATAGCGCCTCCGAGGGTGAAAACCGACATGGTGGCCAGAAGGGCTATGAGGGAAAGCATAATGGCATTGGCCTTAATGGTAATCTGGGCAGCGAATAGGACCCCTTGGCGGGTAATTGCAAGAGGGCCGATCCGGAAAAGAACTTCACCGGTTACTGTGAACGGAAGAAAGAGCCAGAGAAGGAGAACAAAACCGTTCACAATGAGCAACCGGGAAAAGACCAATCTTATGGGAAGACCTGCGAGCCATACAAGAACAAAGGAGACCATCAGTGCCGGCAGGAGGGAGGCAAAGCGACTGGAAAGGGCGACCACAATAGCAAACAGAATGCAGACGACTGCCCTTGCCCTAGGATCCAGGCGGTGTATGAGGGAGTCCCCGGTAACAAAGTTTTCTTCCAGCAACGGATCCTATCCTTTTTTTATTTTTCCCTGTAAAACCTGGTCCTTTGGGCCGGGTTTTACAGGGAAAAATAAAAACCAGGGCGACTTTCCAGGCTTCTTGCCCGTCAGCCTTCCTGGCCTCTGTTTCTTTCTTGAAAAACCCTTTTGCTACCGTGCACCTTCTTGATGCAAGCTGGTAAGGAGTCTATGGGAAGGAACCCCTTCTGTCAACAGCAATGATGGCGCCCTCTGATTCACCGTATCACCGGCCCCTTTTCGGTTGACATGCAGGCGGTGGCTTGAAAATATAGCATGAAGCGGACCTAATCTTTCACCCAGTATTTCCTGTAGGGGATTCTGAGAGATGAAACGAAAAAAAACGCCTCGCCATGGTAAATCCCGAAAAGTCATACCCCCTCGGGTTACACCGCATCCT
>JAFDIX010000310.1 GCA_019307805.1 Deltaproteobacteria bacterium
ATGGGAATGAAGATGGGTGCCAGAGTGGTGAGGGGGTAGCTCAGTGAGAGGTCGCCTTCATCCGAGGCATAGGCCCTTGCAGCACAGAGATGGTAGAGGGTGAAAAATGAGGCAGAGAAAGCCGCCACAAGGAACACAAAGGGTTCAAATGCAGAAAAACCGGGCACAAACAACCACCCAAAGCCCCAACCAGCCACGTCGGCCACCAGGAAGATGGACCACATGAAGAGAGTCTTTTCATCACTCGCCTTGATCATCAGGTTATAGCCGGAATGAAAGAGGGCGGATGCTATAACCGCTATCATGGCAATCGTTGTCATGGGTCGTTAAAATTTCCTTTTCAGAAAAAAATTCAATTTTAGTATTTTTGGGGTTGACAGTAGTACCACATGGTGGTAGTTTATTCAATAGGCTTTTTCATCCCTATTCGGCGCTCCTGATTCCTCCATACCAAGACAGTAGCGTCGCATTCCTTGAAGGCTGTTTTCCGGGCTTTGCCCCTCGCGAAAGTGGCTTCAAGGGAGAAACCCCCGTGAGGTTTGGATACCTCCTTTCCCTCACGGGGGATTCTATACTTCTCCCTTCCCAAGGAGGTATCCGATGCGGAATATCACAGTGAAATGGTCGTCCATCCCAGGTTATGAACACGGTCTTCTTACCGGCAGGCTTGATCTTCCAGTGGTCTGTGACAGATGCAGCAAACCGTTTATGGTCACCCTCGAGTGGAACATCAGGGAAAAAATTGTGCAATGCTTTGAGTGCGGGTTCCTGATCCATCTTGGCGCTGCATGAAATCAACAGCTTCGGCGAAGCCGGGGTGAAGCGTTTTGTAGCGGTCCGCATTTTCCAGTGTGTCCAAAATCATGGCGGTCTTTCCCTCCAATGAATTCAATGCATGTCAGGGTGGCAAGCTGTGTTAAGGTGAGGAGGAATGGGTTTGGCCGCTGCTGCCTGCCCATTCAGGAAATAAAAAGATCCTTGGTGGAAAAATGAGGCTCACTGGTCAGGTTAACCCCCAGTCGCCTCAGTCCGGCCTCGTCACCAGGTGTGGGCATGTGCGTCATATGCACTTCACAGCCCTTGAGCTCATTTAGCGTCTCCATGGCCAACTGGGCGGCAGAATTAGTCGTTGCACTGATGCTGAGTGCTATGAGCGCCTCCACCAGATCCAGGCTGATGTTTTTTTCATTCAAGACCTCGGTTTTCAGGCTTCTCACCGCGTCAATGATATTTTCCGGAAGCAGCCTGATTTTTTCCGGGATCCCCGCCAAATACTTAATGGAGTGCAGGATCAGGCTTGAGGCTGCGTGCATTTGGGGAGAATTGCGTCCCGTCACTATGGTGCCGTCCCTCAGGGCGATGGCCGCGCCACAATATACCCCTTTATGCCCTTTCTTTTTCTCCTGAGCCTCTATGGCAGCCCTGCGAGCGGGCTCCACCACACGTCGGTATTCCAAATCAAGGTTGAAGTCCTTGAGAAGGAGTTCCGACCTTTGAACGGTTTCTTTGTCTGTCAGGCCCATGACATACTCACACCGATAGCGGAAATACCTCCTGACTAATTCCTGTTTTGCTGCTTCCTTGACCACATCATCATCTCTTATGGCAAAGCCGACCCGGTTGACACCCATATCCGTAGGTGACTGGTAAAATATTTCCCCATCCATGATCTTTTTCAAAATTCTTTTTAGAATAGGGAATACTTCCACGTCACGGTTGTAGTTTACTGCATTCTTGTTGTAGGCCTCCAGATGAAAGGGGTCTATCAAATTGGTATCGTTGAGATCTGCGGTGGCTGCTTCGTAGGCCACATTAACGGGATGCTTGAGGGGTAAGTTCCAGATGGGAAAGGTTTCGAATTTGGCATATCCCGCATAGGTTCCCCTTTTATACTCATGATAGACCTGGGAAAGGCAGGTTGCCAGCTTCCCGCTTCCCGGCCCGGGCCCCGTGACGATGACCAGGGATTTGTCCGTTTCAATATATTCATTCGCCCCGTAACCCTCATCGCTGACGATCATGTCGACATCCGTTGGATATCCCTTTGTATATTTGTGTGTATAGACCCTTATTTCCCGTCTTTCCAATTTGTTCTTAAACTGTACGGCAGCCGGTTGATCCTCAAAACGGGTAATGACGATGCCCAGGACATTGATACCCCAGCCTTTTAGATCGTCAATCAGTTTGAGGGCATCCGAATCATAGGTGATGCCAAAATCCGCCCGCATTTTTTTTCTTTCAATGTCTCCGGCATAAATACAGAGCAAAATATCTGCATCGTCCTTTAACTCCTGAAGGAGGTGCATTTTGATATTGGGGTCATAGCCCGGCAAAACCCTTTGGGCATGGTAGTCGTAGAGCAGTTTGCCCCCAAATTCGAGGTACAGCTTGTCATCAAACTTTGCAGCCCTTTCAAGAATTTCCAAAGACTGCTCTTTGATGTATTTTTCATTGTCAAAAGCCGATTCTATTTCCATTCATTCTCCCCTGTTCTCGCTGGTCCCATAAGGAATTGGGGTCAGGCAATGGTAACACAATATTTTGGTAACGTTCAAAAGTGTTTACATGGTCTAAAAGTTGATTAAAACACGATCTCTTTCTATGGTTAGAGTTTCCCAACAAAAACCAAGAGAAAGAGACCGTGATGGGACAAGAGATACATGTAACACTTCGATTCAATCTCGCAAATGGTAAAGTTGGCCGGAATGAAATCGCCCAAATGCGGGGTGTATCCGTCGCCACCATCAACCGGCACCGGGAACATATTCGACGAAAACTCAAAATTACCAACAGCGATACCAATCTCATGACCTACCTGCAATCAGGCTTTTGGACGAAAGATAAAGAGGATTGATTCTTGGGCCAAACCAGGATACGGACCATGTCACTTGTCGGATTGAATGAAGCCTTTTTTGAAATAGTTCTTTGTGGTTTCACCGGTCAGACAGTTTCCTTGTCTGCGTTGAAAACGATCCTCAAATGAACGCCACAACCTTTCTGAGAATAGATCTCAAAAATATCGGCATTTTTTTTAATGTTGGGAAGCCCCATTCCAGCCCCGAACCCCATACTACGGTGTTCGGGGGTTGCCGTGCTATACCCCTCCTTTAAGGCGGTCTCAATATTTTCGATCCCAGGACCATCATCTTTCACATCAATAATGATGTGTTTTTCATCCACCATCAGCATGAGTTCACCATCTCCACCGTGCATGACTATATTCATTTCGGCTTCATAGGCGCAAATCGAAACGCGCATGACCTGAGGCGTATGAAAACCCATTCGCTTGAGGATCTTTCTAACCTCAAGAGAAGCACACCCGGCCGGGATGAAATCCCCTGTTTTGATTTCAAAAATCTTTTTCAAGTATTCCCTCGCCCAGCCTATTCTTGCAGGGGATTTTCTATTCTTCAAGCCTAAAGGTACAGACACTGACAAAATCCTACTGCCGGTTATCGCTTGCACTGGGCTGTATTCTGGTTTATGTTCAAGCGGCCGTTCCAGGGTTTTGGCGCGGCCTTTTTTGGTAAAGAAAAAATAGATGTAAGAAAGGGTCCATAATGACTGAAGTTATTGAAGGTATTCATTTTATTCAAGGGCAGGATGAATTCATTCCCGATGCCCACGCCTATGTGATCGGGAAATCGTCCTCCAATGATCTTTCCCTGATTGACCCGGGCCTGATGGGGAAGGGGGGCTACAAGCTTGGCGCCATCCAGGAGGCGGGGATCAAGCTGGAAGACATCAAGCGGGTGATCATGACCCATATCCACCTGGACCATATCGGATGTCTCGGCGAGGTCAAAGAACGGATGCCATGGATCGAGCTGTGGGTGCATACCCTGGAGGCAAATGATCTGGAACAGGGGGATGAGCGCGGCATCTACGGGATGGAGATGTTCAAAGAGATGGCCCAGGGGCAGTATGGCCTCAAGGATGGGGATTTTTCCTTCCAGGTGGACAGAAAGCTTCAGGAAGGTGAGAAGCTGGAGATCGGGGGTATGAGCTGGGAAGTGCTGCATATCCCCGGCCACTCAGCCGGCAGCATAGGACTGTACGGGGCAGGAGAAAAAACACTCATTCCCGGTGACGTGGTTTACGCAGACAATGCCATTGGACGTTTTGACCTGCACAATGCGAGCGGGCCACAGCACAGGTCGTCCCTGATGCGACTGGGGGAACTGGACGTCGATATCCTGCTTCCGGGCCACAACCGCATTGTGACGGAACTGCCTCCCGGGTATATCCTGGAAACTGCCGAGCAATGGGCACCGCACCTGGAGTAAAAGGCATAGGAGAAGGGTCATGTTGTTGATAGAAGATTTGCAGGTCGAACTGGCGGACAAAGTCATTTTGCAGCATATTGATCTGGAGATCGAAAAGGGTGAAACCCACATCCTTTTCGGACCCAACGGCTCGGGAAAGACCTCCCTGCTCATGACCATCATGGGCTATCCCCAGTACAGGGTAGTCAAGGGGAAGATTACCTTTAAAGGTGAGGACATTACCCGTATGCCTATTGATGGGCGGGCGCAGCTTGGCATCGGCATGTCCTATCAGCGCCCCCCCACCATCAACGGGCTCAAGACACGCCAGATGGTGCATATCTGCGCCAATGGAGAAATAGATGAGGAATCTCTGGCGGAAAAGGTCAATTTCAAGGAATTTCTGGACAGGGACGTGAATGCCGGCTTTTCAGGGGGTGAGAT
>JAFDIX010000311.1 GCA_019307805.1 Deltaproteobacteria bacterium
CCTCTGAGTAAATTTCCCTTTGGCGCCACGGATGTTTACGGGAATTCACTTCTGAATGTTCCGGAACGTGTCCTGAAGGACGGCTCTATTCAATTCGGAACCATTATGAGCACGGACCAGGTCATCACATTGATGCAAGGTGAGGATGAAGACATCGTGGGTGCGGGCCTGTCCGCCTATGAGAAGGCAATCCGGCAAGGGGGATTAGGCAAACCCGCATTGGCCCTCATGCTCTCCTGCAGCCTGCGTATTTCGGGTGGGCGGAAAACGTCCGAGGTCAAACGTATCCGGGAGAATTCAAGTGTCCCCATGTGCGGGTTTTACTCCTTTGGCGAGAAGGGATTATCAGACGATGGTCTGCCTGTCTTTGGGAATCAGTCGGTTTCCATGCTCGTCTTCTCGGACGAACTCAATCCTGTCGCTTCTCTGATCCTGAAAGGAAAAAGCATTTACCAGGAATTTACTTCCCAGCTCGAGAGGAAGGAATCCCAGATAGAGTCCATCAGCAGGATCAATCAGATTATCCAGGATGGAACGGATGTCGGCCGTTTGCTGACTGCGTTGACCACTGAGCTCTCCGTTCTTTTCCCCTGGGCCCACGGGGCATTTTTTCTGTCAACCGACGAGTCAAAGACATATGCACTGGCCAGCGCTTCAGACCTGGACCAATTCCCGACGCATATCCTGATAAACGATGAGGAGAAACCCGGGTACGCCACCATCATGCTTGACAGCCACAGCAAACGCTTTGGAGTGCTGTTTCTTAAACAGAAGGATGATGGTTTTGAGCCCGAGGGGGAGGATCTGGTCCTGGCCGAGACCATTGGAGGCCTCACCGCCGGCGGCCTTCAAAGAATTGAGCTGGATAGTCGGTTGGATCTGAAACTGCAGCAATTGGAAATCATCAACCAGCTTGGGACCGAACTGTCAAAGACAGTCAGCACCAGTGCCCAGTCTCAGAATATTTTGAAACATATGAGGCAAATTCTCAAACTCTCCTTTGCAAGCCTCTGGCTCGTGGACCGCACCCATCAATTGCTGACCAAGGAAGCCATGGACGGTGGTGACGATTTTGAGATAGGGCAAGTAGAGAAAGAGAATGATGAACGTTTGGCAAGGTGGCAGATTGAGAATCAGCAACCTCTTTTCTTTACAAATGAAGGGGATGATAGGCAGCCCATTGTGTTGATTCCACCCTTTCCCTTCAGCTTCGTTTCTCTGCCCATCGTTTACAAGGGCCAAACCAGGGGTATTCTCAATCTCTATTCAAGCCTTCAGTATAAATGGTCCCTGCAAAATGAGCCCATTTTGGAAAACATGGAATTTCTCCAAAATATCTCCACCCAAATCGCCATATTTATTGCGAACAGATCTATACACAAACATGCTACCTTCTATAAAGAGATGCACCACCGGGTGAAGAACAATCTCCAGAATATTGCGAGCCTTCTTCGAATGCAGCTTCGCCGTTTGGACCGCGTTTCTGCTGAGCAGGCATTATCTGACAGTATCTCCCGAATAATGAGCATTGCACTGGTGCATGAAACCCTGTCCCAGGGAGAGATCGGCATGGTGGATCTGGGACGGCTTGTGGGGAGCATCAGCAAACTTCCTGAAACCGATGCCCCTGAAAGGCCTGTGATCACTTTGGATGTTTCAGGGGCTCAGGTTTTTATCCCATCCAGAGAGGCCACGTCCCTTGCCCTGGTAATCAATGAGCTTGTCCAGAATGCGGTGCAGCACGGCAAAAAGGAAAAGGGCAGGGGGAAACTTGCCATTCGGGTAGAGAAGCAGAATGGCACTGTGACTGTCCTTGTTCAGGATAATGGCCCCGGCCTGCCAAAGGATTTTGACATGGGCCGCGACAGCAATCTGGGGCTGACCATCGTGCGCACCCTGGTGAAAGATGAACTCAAGGGGCACTTTGAAATGGGTGGCAGCAAAGGAACAGATGCAAAGGTCACATTTCCCTATCCTGAGAGTTATCTTCCCATTGAGTAAAGGAGTGGTATGAGTTTCAGGATTCTTATTGCAGATGATGAGCCCCTGATCCGGATTGACCTCAAGGAACTCCTGGTGGAACTGGGTTATGAGGTGGTTGCCGAGGCTGGAGACGGGAATGAAGCACTTGAATTAATCAATCAGGTGAACCCGGACCTGGCTATACTGGATATCAAAATGCCTGGAATGGATGGTATCACCCTGGCCCGGGAAGTCTCAAAAAAACTGCCCGTCATTATTCTCACGGCCTATACGGAAAGGCAACTGATAGATAAGGCGCGGGATGCCGGGGTAATGGCCTATCTGTCCAAGCCCTTTCGCGAGGGGGATCTTTCCCCGGCCATTGAACTGGCCGTTGGGCAATTTTTGAAAACCTCTCAACTGACAGATCGCGTTTCCCATCTCAAAGAGCAGCTGGAGACACGGAAACTGATTGACCGGGCCAAGGGGCTCCTTATGAGCAATGAGGGGCTGAGTGAATCCCAGGCCTATCGCCGGTTGCAAAAGATCAGTATGGACAAAAACAAACCCATGAAGGAGGTGGCTCAAGCAATTATTCTTACCATGGGTTGAAATCCCGGCAGCTTGTTATCCGCGGCATATTTCCCTTGACCCGGCAGGTATCCCCTACTAATTTAATAGCCTAATTATTGTAAAGGCTTATGGATGAAGGTAATGGAGCCTCCCGTGAGTAACAACGTGACAGGGGGCTTTTTATTGTTCAACAAATAAGGCAGGCATGAAAACCATGAGGGGGCATGAGATGAAAAGATGGTTGCGAATGGGACCGGCAGTTTTATTAGTGCTTCTCCTGGTCCTGGGTCTTGCTGAGGTGGCCTTCGCCGGGGATGGGACTTCCAGGGCTCTGCTCAAGGCGGCCGGGTTATTGGCGGCACTGCTGGGAATCGTCGGTATTTCCATTGCCGGTTATTTTTCCGGAAAAAGTTATGATTCGCACACAGGTTGGGAAAGGTATACCCATGGTGCCGGCCAGTTCTACAACAGAAAACCCTTTCGCAGGGAACGCCCCACCTATGGCATTACTGAAAAGACGGTTCGGCTCAGGTGGGAGGATATGTTCTTCAACCGGCTCAAAACAATGGGGCAGCTCATGCGCCCGCCTGATGGGGGAGCGCCCGAATGGACGCCTGAAATGGGGATCGAAAAGCTTCCTGAACCACTGAGAGGTTTTTTTATTGAACAGGAGGACAGGTATAAAGCCACACTAAAGGCCTTTGAGCTGATGAAAAAACAAAAGGCCAACTGGGAGAATTTCAAGGTCCAGTTTGCCATTGCCGACGCCTGGTCCAATGCACACGCCTCTGCTTACCAGGATCAAAACGGGGAGTTTGATTTTAATCGTTTTTTCCCCCCCGAACCCACGAGCCCGCCCGAGGAGTGGGATTATAGAGGGATTCGCAGGGAAGAGCCGCTTTCATTCAAAAGTCCGAAACATGCTTCTCAATTGGTCAAGAAGATCGCGCATACCTTTGGCGCCACTCTGGTCGGTATCACCAGGCTGAATCCGGACTGGTGTTACCAGGGGTATCTGCGGGGCGTGGGGTTCGGCGATTACGAAGTTCCCCAGCACTGGGAATACGCCATTGTGCTGGTGTCGCCCCATGAATGGGATGCCATGTATGTCAATCCCACCTACGGCACCTCCTACGATGCCTATTCCAAGTTACGGTTTATGACCGGGAAACTGGAGGCTTTTATTCAAGAACTGGGTTACCCTGCAAGGTCCCATGTGCCTCCACGGTTCTATGATATGGTCACGCCGCCTGTAGCCATCGATGCAGGACTGGGAGAAGTAGGACGGCATGGCCTTTTGATCACACCGGAACTGGGGGCCAATTCCCGGCTGGCATGCGTGACAACCAATATACCCATGGAGGTGGACAAGCCTGTGGACCTGGGCATTATGGACTTTTGCCTGAAATGCAAGATCTGTGCAGAGAAATGTCCCAGCGGCGCCATCAGCCACAAAGATGATACGGAAATCGTGCGCGGTTATAAAAGGTGGTGGATTAGAGACGAACTCTGCTTTCACACCTGGGCAAGTGTCGGAACGAGCCGTGCCAGGGGGTGCCGTATATGCCTGGCGGTCTGCCCCTACACCCGGAAAAACAACTGGGTGCATGCGGCTTCCCGTTACATAGATCCGAGGGATCCGACAGGCATTGGAGCTACCATGCTGTTGTGGATGCAAAAGGCGTTCTTTGATTACCCTGAAACCAAGGACTTCATGCCCCCGCCCCTGGGAAGAAATGCCACCTATCATGAGCCCCCGGACTGGCTGCAGACCGATAAATGGTTTGATGTAGATAGGACCTGGTAGAAAGGAGCACACGATGATAATCTATTCGACATATCTCAAGGCAATCTTCTGGATGGTCATGGGGTTGATATATGCCCTGATAATTGCCGGTGCCCCCATCTGGGCCCAGGACCTCGGCCTGCAAATGAGCTGGTGGAAGTGGGTGCTGGCAGCCCTATGGTATGTATTTGTGAGCTACAGTTTTGCTGCCGCATTCACCCTGCTGGGGGAGAAGGAGCCGGGCGCCTGGTACAAGTTCCTGGGGTCCCACCTGGCCATTGCAATTATTCTGGCTATTGTGCTTTGGTATTTAGTGTGAGACTGTTCCGGGATTGGTATCAACCCAATGAGACCTGCTGAATGATTATCGGGAAATATCCACAAAA
>JAFDIX010000997.1 GCA_019307805.1 Deltaproteobacteria bacterium
CCCAAGGTGAGGATGGCCTCATTGAGCGCCTGATAATCTGTTTGAACCCTCGAATGGGAGGCAACCTGGCTAAGAGTGGTCAGCGCTCCAATTCTCACTCCACCATCGGGCAGAGGGACAATTTCCTTCATTCCATGCAGAAGATGAAGATCAATCACGTACTGTGGTCGGATATTCCCGTTTCTTATATTGACCAGTAAATCAGTTCCGCCGGCCAGAAGAGAGGCCTTGTCCTTGTGTTTTAAGAGAAGACGGGACGCCTCCTGCAAACTCTGGGCTTCTGTGTATTCAAACCTGCTTGACAAGCCGTCCTCCTCTCTTCTTCACATGGAGTAATGGAGTATTGGAAAACATCTTACCAGAGAACCTCAAAGTAAAATCCAGGGGAGGTAGCGTTTATGCGCTTTTTCGAAGCAGCAAGGTCCTTCCAGCAATTCCAAACCATTACTCCAGTGCTCCATTACTCCAACAACCCCCAGATCGAGAGCACGCTATTGGCCCCCTTTCAAGGGTAGTTCAAAGCCGTGTCTTCATAGATTTGGTATTCTCCCGGGAGCGTTCAATCGCCTCCCAGATACCATAAAGATAGGTTGCACCGAGGGCCCGGTCATAGAGTCCGTAACCGGCCTTGCCCTGTTCTCCCCAGATCATCCGGCCATGATCGGGCCGCATGACCCCTTCAAATCCCACCTCATGGTAGGCCTTCATAATGGAATAGATGTCCAGGCTGCCGAAGGCGCTGGGATGGGGGGCTTCGGTAAAATCATGATCCGGCCCCACATGCTTCACATTGCGCACATGGGCAAAATGGATGCGCGGCCCGAACCGACGGATCATGCGGGGCAGGTCGTTATCGCGGCCGGCGCCCAGAGAACCGCTGCACAGCGCCAATCCGTTGGCCGGACTGTCCACAATGGCGAGGACCCGTTCCAGGGCTGCCTCACCCACGATGATGCGCGGCAGGCCGAAGATCGGCCATGGGGGGTCATCGGGGTGAAGGGCCAGTTTGACCCCGCATGCCTCTGCTTCGGGTACCACCCGCTCGAGAAAATATGCCAGATTCTCCCAGAGTTTTTCTGCAGGAACTTCCCTGTAGGCCGCAAACAACTCCCGCATTCCCTCCGGAGAATGATCACCTACCCAGGCCGGCATATCCAGATCGCTCAGGGTCAGGGGATCGAGTCGGGCGGCCGTTGCCTCATGGTAGGCCAGACAGGTAGAGCCGTCGGTGTTGCGATGCTGGAGATCACTGCGGAACCAGTCCACCACGGGCATGAAGTTGTAGGTGACCACGGGAACCCCGGCCTTCCCGGTATTGTGCAGGCTTTCAATATAGGCAGCGATATAACCGTCCCGGCTGGGTCGTCCCAGCTTGATATCCTCGTGTACCATGATGCTTTCAATGGCGGTAAAGACAAGCCCTGCGGCTTCAATGCGTTCCCTGTGGGCACCTATCTTGTCCAGGGGCCAGACTTCACCCACGGGTATTTCAAAGAGATCGGAAACTCATCCTTGGGGTCTGCCTTTGATGCGGTTTGCAGGTCTATAGGGTTCGCAGTGGTGTGCTGCGCTGTTATTGTCAGGAGTATAGGGTATTTCACACTGGGTTTCAATGATGAAAGGAGCCCCTGATCCACCATCAAGGTGTCATCTGCGGCGTTACCTTCGATCGCTCCTCCTTGCGGCGTATAGTTCATACGCCTTGTCGCTCCTCGGCGCCTTGCATCTAACACCTTCCTGGTGCCCAGGGATAGGCCAAAATCCTACGTCTTTGTTGATATTTAGAATTTAGGTGGTGGATTTTGGGAGCAAGTAATGATGGTTTTAGGTAAGATTTCACCACCCGTCACGCCTCGACGTGACTTGAGACGCGGAGAATGCTGAGGGGGATTTTTTCACTGTTGACAGTATCCCTTATTCCCAATATCTTCAGAACCAACAAGCATCGTCATGGTCATCAACGAATCATCGGAAAATGGGAGTTGGAAGAACAATGGAGAAGGGTTTGTTTACGGTTGAGCGCCTGGAATCATTTATTGAGGCCGTCCTCTTAAAAAAGGG
>JAFDIX010000998.1 GCA_019307805.1 Deltaproteobacteria bacterium
TCAAAACAGGAGGCTCTAGCCTTGGAGTGGAAGGATATCGATTTTGATTATGAAGGGCAGGGTCTTATTAATTTCTTTAGAACCAAAAACACTAGAAAGCGCACCGAATATCTTATGCCCCGAACAAAAGAAGCCCTGCTTTTTTGGCAGGAACACCAGAGATGGATGCGGCATAGGAGAAAAATGGATGCCGGGGGTTCGGATCTGGTGTTCTGCAGACTCAACGGAACTCCCGTTAGGAGATTCGATACTGCATGGAGAACAGCCTGCAAAAGGATTAAACTAGAAAATTTTCATTTTCACGATCTCAGACACACCTTCTGTTCAAACCTCCTCTTAGCAGGTTCTAACCTAAAAGATGTGAAAGAGATGATAGGTCACCGTGATATTTCAATGACAGATCGATACTCCCACCTTACACTCAACCACAAACGCCTTCAGCAAACCAAGTTGGCCGGACATTACGCTAAATCCAAGTAAAGCAAAGTGGGTTACACATAGGTTACACAAACGCAAAAAAGGCCGAGTTTTTGCAAATTTGCAGACTCGACCCTTTTTTATAACTCTATGTATTTATTATTCTTTTTCTGGTCGGGACGAGAGGATTTGAACCTCCGACCCCCTGGACCCCATCCAGGTGCGCTTCCAGACTGCGCCACGTCCCGCATTTGTGGTCATTTTATTATACTGCCGCTGCTTGTCAAGATGAAAATCCAAGATCCGGGAACGAGCTTGACTGAGAGGCACAAACATAGCTATTATACGCGCCCCGGTGCCGGTTTGAAGTACAAAGCCCCGAAGAAACACGTTATGCCAATTACAATAAGCTCTGTGATTTCAGTTGCCAAACATTCTTGACGATTCCGTAAAAAGTCCGTCTACTGCGTTACGCTGCATCCTTCGTCACTGCGGCGTACATATAAGTACGCCTCATTCCTCAGGATTTGCAAGCCTTGTATACGGAGCTTTTTCCGAAATCGTCAAAAAATTGCCTTTTTGTGAGATCATCATTCTTAGAGCAGAAAAACATCGTAACGAGCTGACATATGGAGATAAGCTATGACCCGCATGGATTGCGTATGCAATAGAAATACCAAGATCATAGCTACCTATCTAAGTAGCAAACTGGGCAGTATCCAGGATTTATTTGATGGCGTCCCCTACCCTACTGATGAATACACGTCACCCAGGGACTTCTTTTTGAATGAAGATGAGTGGACTACTTTTGAAAATTTTGACCGGGTCTTTCGAAGGGCAAAAAGGCTGATCAATGAACCTAACTTCTATTTTAATTGCGGCGCCTCGACAAAAGAGATTGAAATAATCCTGCCTCCCACCTATGACCTTCGTTTGAAAAAGATTAGAACCGTTTTAAAGGTGGAATTCCATAACGATTTTAATCCAAACAGGGATTATATTGGTGACCCTTATTTGAGAGGAATCATTTCATCTATCCCAACCATCTGGGGGCTTCCTCCTGCCACAATAGAACAACCTATGAATTCCTACAATCCTGAAACCCTGTTCAATCAGGAACCCGATTTCACTCCCTACAAACTCGATGTAAGAATCGAAGGGAATATTATGACCCTGAAAGACCCTGCTGATGGCCAACGCCGTATTGTGGGAGAAATGGTCCTTCTGGAGCCTGAAATAATCAATGGTAAAAGGGTTTTTCTGAGCAAATATTCCAAGCTTCCCAAAAATTATGCTTCAAGTTCCTGGGAAAAAAGGCAAGCGATGCTCATTACTCAGAATGTACAGGCTGGCAATCGGATTCTCCTCAATGCAGGAGAGATATTCATGGCCCCCTATTTTATCCTGGATATCACATACGACAGTGTCTCCATTCTGCGCCGCCTTTCCCAGGTTTTCAAATTCCGAAATATCCGCAGCGATTCGGGGCAGGAAATGTTTGAAACGATAGATCAGCTGAGGCGAAGCAACAGAGCAAAAAACAATGCCTATCTCGCTCTTGAGCAAACGAATATTGATCTGAGGTATGCAAAGTCCATGCTTGATGAACATGCTCGGGAACTGGAGCATAAAATCGAAGACCGGACCACAGAACTCCGAAAGGCCCAGCAGGAATTACTTCAGTTGAACCAGGATCTCGAAGAAAAGGTCAAAAGACAGGTTGTTCAGTTGGAGAGGTATAAAGAGCTCAGGCGCTACCTGTCGCCCAAACTGACGGACGAAATCCTAAAGGGAGGGAGTGGTATAGGGACAAAACCAAAAAGAAAAATGCTGACCGTTGTGTTCACTGATATCAGGGGCTTTTCAAATCTCACGGACAGCCTGGAACCTGAAGAACTGTTTCACCTTCTGGACAAGTATCTCTCCGAAATGACCAAGATCGTTCACCATCATGACGGGACACTCAACAAGATTATGGCTGATGGACTCCTCATCTTTTTTGGAGATCCGATTCAGATGGAGGATCACGGCGAACGGGCCGTGCGCATGGCCATAGATATGCAGAAAAAGGTCACCAAGTTAAAGGATGAATGGCGTGAATACGGCTATGAATTGGGCGTTGGCATTGGAATCAATACCGCGTTTATGAGCGTTGGAAATATTGGTTCGCAAAATGCACAGGGACTATACAGTCATTGGAAACCAGGTCAATGTGGCGGCGCGTCTTGAATCTCAGGCCAAGGCCGGACAAATCCTTATCAGTCAAAGGACCTACAGTAAGGTAAACGGCAAGGTTAAAGTGGAAGAGATCGGACCCATAAGAGTTAAAGGAATTCACGAACCGGTCAAGACCTACAATGTA
>JAFDIX010000025.1 GCA_019307805.1 Deltaproteobacteria bacterium
CTTCTCCACGGTCACAGCCGCCGGGGCGGCAATGGCGTGGGGCTGATCCACCGCCCTGATGGAGCGCCAGATTTGCCATACCACCACCGTCTCCAATAAGATGAGCACCGAGGCGATGGTTCCCATGAACCAATCCGGATCAGCGCCGCTGAAGTATCCTCCCTGGGGATGGAACATCTCCCACAGGAGGGCTGCCGTGGTGGTGGTCAGCATGAAGACCGCCGGGATCAGGGTATAACGCCGAGGCATCTGTTGCCGGGCCAGGAACGAGGTGATGGTCAGCAAGGTCACCGCTGCTATCAGCTGATTGGCCGCCCCGAACAGATTCCAAACCCTGGAGTAAGTATTAGTCAGGGCCAGCACAAAAGCCGGAACCAGAACCACGGCGGTGGATATCCACCGGCCGCCCATACCGGGTATCTTTTTGCCCAGGGTCTCGTTGACCAAAAACCGGGCCAAACGGGTGCCCGCATCCAGGGTGGTGAGGATGAAGCTTTTCACCATCACCGCGCCCAACAAGGCGGCCAGCCCCGTGGTGAGCAGCGGTAGTTCCAACTTGCCCACCAACCCGCCGAAGCCCGAGCCGAATGCTATGATCCAACCCTTCTTCAGGGCGGTGGCAAAGTACTGGTTGGCCGCTTCCGGGCTGAGCCCGGCCGGGGCCGAGCCCCATTTGAGCCCGGCGCAGACTACCATAATCACGAGCAAGGCCAAGGCTCCTTCGGTGAGCATGCCCCCAAAGGCCACACTGCGGCCATCGCTCTCTTTGTTGAGCTGCCGGGCGGTGGTGCCGGTGGAGACGATGGCGTGAAAACCGCTGATGGCCCCGCAGGCCACCAATACAAATAGAATGGGCCACACGGGCTTGCCGTGGGATTCCCACACCCCCTGATGCCAGGGGGCGTTGATGACCGGGTGCACCACGGCAAGAGCGGCAAAGCCCAGCAACATGCCCACCCCCAGCTTTATCCCGGAGATGAAATCCCGGGGCCGGAGCAGCAGCCACATTGGGGCCACCGAGGCCAGCAGGCAATAAGCGGCCAGCACCACCAGCCAGAAGGTCAGGGCGCCTTGGTGACCCAGGAAGTCAGGCAGGGAAATGGGGAGAATGTAGCCAACCCAGATTAGAAAGTAGACCGATAATACGGCAATTGGAGATGCCAATATCTCCGGCACTCGCCAACGCTCCAAGGCCATGCCGAGCAGCAGCGCCACACCCACCAGGCCGAAGGTGGGGATGACCAGGGCCGGCGCGTTCATCAGGGCCTGGGCCACGCTCACCATGAACACGGCGATAAGCAGCACCAGGACCACGTAGAGCATCACCGCGAACATGGCCGCAGCGCCCGGGCCCACCACCGATGCGGCCAACTCGCTGATGCCCCGGCCCTTATGGCGCACCGAGATCATCAGGGCCAGGTAGTCATGCACCGCACCCAGGAAGACCGCTCCCAAGGCCACCCAGAGCAGGGTAGGGCCCCAGCCGAAATAGGAGACTGCCACAATGGGCCCGATTATGGGGCCGGCTCCGGCGATGGAGGCGAAATGGTTGCCCCACAAGAAGCGGCGTTTGCTGGGACTGTAGTCCAGGCCGTCTTCAAGCTTGTGGGCCGGGGTGGGGGCGGATTGGTCAGGCCTGACCAGGGTCTTTTCAATAAAGCGGCCATAAAAGCGGTAGGCCAGCAGAAACCAAATCAAAATGACGATGCTCACCACAAGTGAATTCATATCCGCTCTCCCCTAAACACATTGCATAATTTGCTTTTACCCCGAAGTACTCTGCCGGACACCTGTCTTGCCCACCTATGTGCCCACCACTTTTTCCTCAAACAAAGATAAAACAAAAATCATTAAACAAGTATTTACCATTTATATCCGATCGCAATCTTCTGGTTCTGAATCAGGAACCTTTTTGGGTACTTTCTGAAATTTTTCCCACAATATGATCTATGATATTTACCTTGAAACGCAAGGTCAATCTCTTTACTATTCTGCTATGAAAAAACAAGTTCTTATCAGCAAATGACGGTGTGAGGATTTTATGTCGGGTCTTGAGGTCTTTTTAGTCGCGGTTTTGATCTTAGTCGCCTTTGCCCTTTTCGATCTGGTTGTGGGGGTTTCGAACGACGCGGTCAATTTTTTAAACTCTTCAATCGGTTCACGGGTGGCTCCCTTTTTCGTGATCCTGATCATTGCAAGCCTTGGCATTCTTGCCGGTGTGACCTTCTCCGGAGGCATGATGGAGGTCGCGAGGAAGGGCATATTTCATCCCCAGTTTTTCACCATGCCCGAGTTGATCACGATTTTTATGGCCGTCATGCTGACGGATATCATTCTGCTGGATCTTTTCAATACCCACGGGCTGCCCACGTCGACGACGGTGTCCATTGTCTTTGAACTTCTGGGAGCCGCCGTGGCGGTCTCCATGGTAAAAATCCTGCAGACCCATGACGGTTCGCTGGGTTTAGGAGACTATATCAACACGGCCAAGGCCATGATCATCGTCTTCGGCATTCTTCTCTCGATTGTGGTGGCCTTTTTCAGCGGCGCCCTTGTCCAGTTCGTTTCCCGTCTGATTTTTACCTTTGACTATCAGAAACGGCTCAAACACTATGGGGCCCTCTGGGGCGGAGTTGCCATGACCGCCATTACCTTCTTTATTCTCATTAAAGGGGCAAAGGGCGCCACCTTCATGACGCGCGAAACGGTCGATTGGATTCACAGCCACAGCTTTTCGATGCTTTTTATTATTTTTGTTTTTTCTGCAGTCATTTTTCAGATCCTCATTACCTTCTTTCGTATAAATATTCTAAAGCCGATTGTGCTGGTGGGCACCTTTGCACTGGCCATGGCCTTTGCAGCCAACGATCTGGTGAATTTTATCGGCGTTCCCCTGGCGGGTCTGCAGGCCTATAAGACGGCCGTTGCCTCAAGTGACCCCTTGAATATTGCCATGATTGCCCTGAGCAAGAAAGTCCAGTCCCAGACATCGTTCCTCCTGTTGGCGGGCGTCGTTATGGTCGCTACCCTGTGGTTGTCAAAGAAGGCCCGAACGGTCACGGAGACTGAAATCAGCCTGGGAAAACAGGAGGAAGGCACGGAGCGGTTTGAATCCATCTGGCTTTCCCGCAGCATTGTCAGCATGGCCCAGACCTTTTTTGAGTCCTTGAAAAGTTTTGTTCCCAAAGTGGTGAGAAAATGGGTCGACCACCGGATGGACCCCCGAATTCATGAAACCGCCATGGTTCGTGAAAATCAGCCATCTTTTGACCTGATCCGGGCCTCCGTAAATTTGATGGTTGCGAGCGCGGTGGTTTCCTTTGCAACCTCCATGAATCTTCCACTGTCCACGACCTATGTCACCTTCATGGTGGCCATGGGCACCTCCTTCTCTGACCAGGCGTGGGGTCTGGAAAGCGCCGTTTACCGGGTTACGGGCGTCCTGACCGTCGTCGGGGGATGGTTTATGACGGCCTTTATCGCCTTTGCCGCCTCCTTTGTCTTTGCGAATATCATCCATTATCTCAAGGTGCCGGGCTTCCTTCTTATCATGGTTTTTGCCGCTATCATGATCCGGAAAAACCATAAGAGACACAAGGAGAGCATGAAGGAAAAGGAAGAAATAAATATCTTTAACCTGAAGAAAATCAGTGATGCTCAACAGGCCGTCTCAATGACCTTTGAACATGTGGCCTATTTGTTGAGGGAGATCAGAGAGTCTCTGGACATATCTTTTGATGCGCTGTTCGCTCAGGATGTCATTACACTCAACAGACAGAGAAAAAAGGTGAAGCAGATCCAGGTCTGGTCGAACATTATCATGGCGAATGTTTACAAGGTATTGCGCCTGCTGCAGAAGAAGGATGCCAAAATATCCACTAGATATGCCCAGACTATCAGAAGGCTTCAAAAGTTGTCCGACGGGCACAGGGATATTGTTCTGCGCTCCTATGTGCATACCAGCAATAGACATAAAGGGCTCCTGGCCGTCCAGATTGAAGAACTTAAGGAAATGAAAATATGCATCCTTGAGATTCTTCAGAAAGTGGAGAACGCCTTTGAAAATAAAGAAATTTTGGATTATCAGGATATCATCGACCGGTATCAACACATTAGAGACCTGGCAGATCGATTCAATAAAGTCCAGATCGAAAGGGTAAGAGATAATACTTCCAAAACCCGTCTCAGCATCCTCTATTATGCCATTATGGGAAACTGCATCATGCTGACCAAGCAGAACATAAAACTGATCGAGATTTTCAATGAGTTCTTTCAGTCAGACGAGCCGTTATAAAAACAGAAAGACGTTTTGCGAGCCTCTCTGATTGGATTGTTTGCAATTGACTATACTTGGCGCGTTGGTGTCTTCGCGATGACTGGGCTGTTGACAATGGAAATATTCAAATTCGCCTTAATTTTAACCCCGGCATTGGTTCTGGGAACAATTTTGGGCCACAAAACACATTTCAAAATTAATGAGACACGATTTAGACAAACTGTAGCCGCAATCCTCATTATTTCAGGCATATTACTACTGATTCGATAAAGTGAAATGGATTTGGCATCAGGAGCAGCGGTTTTGTAAGTTTAATGTTTGTAAAAGGCTCTATGTGTAAAGAATTTATCGACAGATTAGATGGGGTGGCAGCTACTAGGCCCAGACCCACCAGGGTGCGTGGGCCCTTTCTCCATACACGATAATATCAAAAAGCACATGCCCGGCAAGGGGAGGCAGCACACTTCCCGACCATTCCCTTAGACCGCCAAAGACAATTCCGGCAAGCAGGGTCCCAACTGCAAGCAACGGGTAATCCACGACGACCCCTGCCGGGGGTGAGGCGAACAGGGCCACCTTGTAAATAGTGTGGGCCGCGGCTGCAAGAATAGGCGCAAGGTACCAGCCCAGAACCTGGAACCTTCCCTGGATATAGCCGCGAAACAGGATTTCCTCGGTCGCCCCGATCCCAACGGCCACAATGACAAACCCTCCAACACCTTTGGGTAGAAGGGGTAAATCACCATAAAAACGGAAGAGGAGGCCCAGCACAATTCCGAAAGCAGATCCCAGGACCAGGCAGGGTATTAATTTGCGGGAGAAAGGCAGAAGGCCGAGAATTAATGGAGGATTGCTTTCTTTGAGGAATGAGTGGGCAATGGTCAGGGCGGAAACCAGGAGTGCAACGGCTGCAAACAAGGCCCAGGGCATTCCGCCATTTATGAAGAGGCCGAAAAGGCAGGCGTCAAAAGCCGCTGCTGTCCCATGAAGCAGAGGGCGGGACAGTTTCATTTGGGCAGATTTTGCCTCAGCCATGGTCCCCACTTACTAAAAGACCCACCCTCTTACGACGTCTGGTAATCCACCAGGATCCGGCAATGACCGGGAGGACAAGAAGGATCCACCCGGATCCCAGACAGAATGGCTCCAATCGGACCACGTCGGTATCGAGTAGGGTTTTTTGAAGATCCCCTGCCAATCCCTTTTCTTGCTTCTCTTTTTCCCCTGCAACAGCCAACCACCTGAGATGCTTCATTTCGTAAAGGGGATCGGAACTTGTATGGCCTATGTTCACCATGAGATACTGGAGACTGGGGAGTTTTTGAAGAGGGGTCAGTTCAGTGATCTTTTCACAACCAGAAAGATCCAGGAATACAAGATCAGGACGGCTTTGAATAATATCTACAAGCTGTTCCTGTGTCGTACTTTCCGGCAGGCTGAGCCATTTCAATTTTTTCAGGCTTTTCAGGTGTCCAAGGTCAAGCTCTTTTTTTAATTCATGCAGGCTGAGCAGTCTCAATTCATGATATCGCTTCAGCAGTGTGAAATCTTCCAGCGATTTGGCACCCTGGATGTTCATTTCAAAGAGGTTTGGCTGTTTTCCCAGCGCAGACAAGTTCGCAATAACAGGGTCAATGAGGACGATACGGTGCAATGAAGCCAGGTTGTCCGGGAAAGGGCCGGTCTTTTGCGGGTCCCAATCATGAATAATGAGCGTTTGGAGTCCGACTATTTCTGACAGGAAATCAAGGGCATAATCAGGTTTGACCATACCCAGGGTCCGAATGTCCTTCTTTTTTGCGAGTATATCCCGGTCCTGTTCCTGAAGCCCACCGTCGATTATAAGCAAGACGGGATCAAACAGCCTCGCGATCCCTCTCCAAGTTTCGTCCTCAATAAAAAGGCCTACCTTAGGATTGACCTTGGCGATCCTTTTAACTTGGTCAACCTGCTGTGCATTCAGTTCACCCTCAATATTCAGAAAACGGAGGCCCTTGAGTTCTTCAGGGGATGCCTTCTTCAACCACTTCCATGCTTCATCCTGGTCGAGTTTCAATGAAACCGTGCGGCCTTTAAGTATTGTACGGGCCTTATTCCCTGATAATGCAAGGGACTGGCCATCGGAGCTTCGATATAGGAAAAAGCGATCATCCTCAGTAAACAAAAAATCGTCGTTTCTCATAGGAACGGGGATTGCCTGACCCTTTTGAACCGGGGCGAAAAGTTTAAGTCCGTGCCAGTAAGTGACAGCGCAATTCTTCTCGCCTTCAACCGATACCAGGTGTGGTGGTTCCCAGGTAGTATGGCCGAGCCACAATACCGAGCATGAGACACCCAAGAGCAGGGCTGTAGGTATTGCAATGACGCAGAGAATAAACCTCCAAGAGTGCTGTGTCTTTTGAGAACTCATCATTGCTATCTCCAAAATTTTGGGGGACGCTCTTAAAAAATTAAAATTCTCTATCGGTTAGAATCCGATTTTTTGGACTGCTGGTATTTTTTCTTGAGCTTTTCCAGTTCTGAGGGATCCATGTTGTTTTTATATTTCCGCTTCAGTTCTTCTATCCTTTGACGGTCCTGGTCCGGCAATTTTCCTGTCTCAGAATAGGTCTTTTTCAATTGCTCAATTTGCTTGCGGTCAACCAGGTCTACCTTATCCGCCAGCGGCGGTCTCAACTTTACAGGAGCATCCGGAGATGCGGTTGTGTCCAGTTGCCGGGCCATATCCTCAATAATGCTCTCTTCCAATTGATCGACGAATATGGGGAACCTTTCCATTACGAAGGACAGGATTGCGGCAACAACAATACAGGCGAGGATAATGACTGAATAGGCCTTCACATTGGTCTTGCGGTACCACTTCCTGCGCCTTTTTTTCTTGACCCAGGGCATTGTGACGCCCTCCTATCCACAAACCAGTGAAAAAAGGTGGGACCCAAGTCCGCCCTGCTTTGTATTTGGGCTTATCCTCGGGCCGGATACGAGAGATGTGATGAACCTCCGGTACATCATACTCGATTTAGGAAAAAATTGGTATTGCAGGATAAAATTTTTGGCCAAAGCAAGGAATTCGAAGAAGGGTACTTAACAAAACAGGTTAATGTGTTAGAATGCTCCGCATGAAAACAAGAAGGGAGTAACCAAGAATGACAAAAACCGAAACCACCCCTCCCCCCAACTTCATTCGTAACATCATTGATGAAGACCTCAAGGAAGACAAATACAAGGGAAGGGTCCACACACGGTTTCCCCCGGAGCCCAACGGCTATCTTCATATCGGGCATGCCAAGTCCATATGTCTCAACTTCGGCCTTGCCGCAGAATACGGAGGACTGTGCAATTTGCGATTCGATGATACCAACCCCACAAAAGAGGAGGAAGAGTATGTCGAATCCATCAAGGAGGATGTCCGGTGGCTCGGGTTCGACTGGGGAGACCGTCTCCATTATGCCTCGGACTACTTTGAGCAGCTTTACGAATATGCCCTGATGCTTATCCGCAAGGGCAAGGCCTATGTGGATGATCTTTCGGCGGAAGAGATCAGGTCCCATAGAGGGACCCTGACGGAGCCCGGGAAAGAAAGCCCCCACCGTAACCGCCCTGTTGAAGAGAGCCTCGATCTGTTCGAGCGTATGCGGGCAGGAGAATTCGAGGACGGCTCCCGAGTCCTCAGGGCCAAGATTGATATGGCTTCCCCCAACCTGAATATGCGGGATCCGGTCATGTACCGGGTTTTGCACGCGCATCACCAAATGACGGGGGATGAATGGTGCATCTATCCCATGTATGATTTCACCCATGGCCAGTCCGACTCCATCGAAGGGATCACCCATTCCATTTGTACGCTGGAGTTTGAAGACCACCGGCCTCTTTACGACTGGTTCCTGGATGAACTCGAGATTTATCACCCCCGTCAGATAGAGTTCTCCCGTCTGAATCTGAGCCACATGGTCATGAGCAAACGACGACTTTTGGAACTGGTTGTAGGAGGGCATGTGGAAGGCTGGAATGACCCCCGAATGCCCACCATATCGGGTTTGCGGAGACGGGGCTATACACCGGAATCCATTCGTAAATTTTGTGAAAAGATAGGCGTGGCCAAGAGGGACAGCATGGTCGACATCGCCTTTCTGGAACATTGTTTGAGGGAGGATTTAAACAAGCGGGCCTCGCGTGTGATGGCTGTGCTAAGACCTCTCCGGCTGGTCATTGACAACTATCCTGAAGACCGAGGGGAGGAATTGGAGGCTCAGAACAATCCGGAAGATGCCGGTATGGGGAAGCGAAAGGTCCCCTTCTCACGCGTGTTATATATCGAGCAGGAGGACTTTATGGAGGATCCACCCAAAAAGTTCTACCGGCTGGCCCCGGGTCGTGAAGTGCGCCTACGATACGGGTATTACATTACCTGTGTGGATGTAGTGAAGGATGAAAAGAGTGGCCAGGTAAAGGAACTCCACTGCACCTATGATCCTGAAACGCGTGGAGGCTGGGCACCGGACGGAAGAAAGGTCAAGGCGACACTTCATTGGGTTTCAGCCGCCCATGCCCTGGAGGCAGAGGTACGGCTCTATGATCATCTCTTCACCAAGGAGAATCCCAACGATTTGAAAGAAGGGGAGGATTTTAAGGATTATTTGAATCCAAAGTCCCGGGAAACACTGGGCTCCTGCCGGGTAGAACCAAGTCTGGCCGGCGCAGGACCGGGGAGTCAGTTCCAGTTCGAAAGACTGGGCTATTTTTGTGTTGATTCAGTGGATTCCAGTGAAGATAAACTGGTATTCAACCGGACTGTTACCTTGCGGGACGCATGGGCAAAGATAAAAAAGTCCGGCAAAAAACAGCAATAGGTTTTAACGTAAAAAAAATTGGGGAAAAAGCCCGAAGAGGTTACCGGTTCTCTCGAATCACGGTTAACCTCTCCTCTGCTTTTTTTGCATACTCACTGTTTGGGTGTTTCTGAAGGATTTCCTCGTAAAGTTGTAGTGCATGTGCTCTATTTTTTTGAAGTTCTTCCAGTTGGGCGGTTTCGTAAAGGTCTTTGGCGCTGTCACCCGAACACCCCATCACCCCCATTGCCAACGCAAAGAGGCAGATGAGTATAATGCTTTTCGTGTTTTCTGGTCCCTGCCTTCTCACTTAGTCCTGACCGCCTATCCACCTGTCTATGGCCTCTTTGTCAAATCTCCATACCCTGCCGATGCGGATAGAGGGGATTCTGCCTTCCGACGCGTATTTACACACTGTTATTTCATGTAATTTTAGATATCTCGCCAGTTCTTTGGTGGTCATAATTTCTGCCATTACTGATTCCTCCATTTTTTTTAAATTCCCAACGCTATGTTTGGAATGGCTTTTAGCGTTACCAATTGAAGTTAATTCCTTAAATCTGAGAATCAATAGGGATCTTGTGATTATTTTTTAAAAAAAGGGCCTTAAAACGGTTTTAATTAAGGATTCAAGGGGTTAAGGATTCGGATCAAATCGAAAAATTGAGTGGAAACATCATCACGGGGTTGCGTTTGAGGTGATACCAGAAGGGGGAGGAAGAAAAAATTTATAATGAAATCTCCATAAGGCGCCCCTGAATCCTTCTTGGGCGTTGGGTGGTCCAATCCATGATTTTTCCCGTCCCATTTGCAATGAAGTGTTCCCCAATTTTTTCAAAGGGAGCTCTTCCGGGGTCTGCAATCAGTACCAGGCGGACGTCCGACTGCTGAGCCCGAAGGATAAGCCTCTTAAGGTGGTGGACCATCTTGTCCCAGAAACAAATATCAGCACCAATGAGAACATCCACACCCTTGAGATGCTGCCGGTAGAGACCGTTAAAGCTTCTTTTCAGAAATTCCATTTTAACACCGTTTATTTCGCCATGAAGACGCATAAAGGGGAGAACCTCCGGATCGATGTCGACACCTGTGACCAGGGCCCCATGCTTTTTTGCACAGTATATGCCGGCCAGTCCCCAGCCGCACCCCACCTCCATCACCCTGGACCCTTCCGGAAGCCCACGACGTCTGAAGTACTCCATCAACAACCAGCTGGAGGTCCAGAGTTTGTTCCCGTGTGCTGAAGGGATGTATTGGCGCTTGAGCCTCCTTATTTCAGGATGCTGTGAAAGTAGAACCCGCATGCCGTGTGCACGAATTTCTCGTTTTGACCCCATTTTCCCTTTCGCAATTATCTGCCGAACAGCTTTTTGAATGCGCCTCCAATGCTGTCCGTTGTTTTTTCAACGATACCCTTTTCTTTCTCAGGTCTCTTCTTTTCCGGGGGTTTGCCCTTTTTCTCTGCAGCCTCAATGGCTGCCAGACATGGGTTTTCATCTTCAGAACTCTTGCCGGCAAGGGCGGCCACCAAACCGAACGGCCCGAACAGAACCACCCCCCCTACGGCCTTTCCTATGGCCAGGGTAGCCCCAGTCGGATCAATGCCAAGCGTAGGATTGGCCAGTGTTCCGTCCAGCTTAAAAGGTTGGGCCAACTCTGCAAAACTCAGGCTGACCCCCCCCACCCCTTTCTTGGGGGAAGGGTTGAGTGAGAGGTCTATTTCCTCGGTCTTGAGGTCGATCTTACCATCGCCGGCTACAACCATGAGGGGGGTGTCCATGACCAGGGCGGAGGTAACCGCAATGCCGTCCTTGATGTCGAAGAGACCCACAAAGCAGTTTATTCGGGTGTATTCCGCCTTGGCCTTTGCGGGGTTGAGCAGCCGAAAAATACTCGAACTGATGTCCGCCCCGAAGGTTTCGATGTACGCATTGTCGATTTTTCCATCACCCATAACCAGGCTCGTTTTTCCATTGAGCACGGCCATGATAGAGGCCGGTGTGCGCCCTTTGCCCTTCAGATCAATGTCCAGGTCCAGCTTCCCTTCAAGGATCTCCACCTGCGCCAGGTCCTTCATCATTCGGCCGAGGTCGAGCTGCGTGCCCTTGAGAAAAAGGGAGGCCGTGGGGACCTTCCTCCCTGCATTGAGATGGACCCGGGCGTCGATCTTGCCTCCACCCATGCGGGCATTGAAAGGCTTGATGGACAGGTTTCCCTTCTCAAGGACCATATCCATGTTCATGTCTTCAAAGGCCAACCCGGGAAGGAGCAGCTTTTTGGCATGTGCCTTGACAGAGGCATCAATCTGATTGAGTGCTTCCAAGGGCAGGGGATCATCTGGAAACACCTTTTCATTTTTCGCACCTTGCCTGCTGGGCTTTTTCCCGGGCCCTTTGGCTTTTCTCTTCTGAATCAGCAGGGGCCTCAGATCCAGTTTTTCCGATGTGAGAACGACATCGATCAACGGCCTTTTCCGGGCCAGGTTTAGGACTACGGAACCGTTCAACACACTTTCTCCCAAGGTGGATTTGAGATCAGAGATCTCAAACTTCTTGTGAGAGATATCCCTGGCGCGTCCAGAGAACCTGAAAGGCCCTTTGACAGGGAGGGGTGAGCCTGTAAATTTCTCCAGATTTGCCAGATCCTTTCCCTGCACCTCGAAGTTTACATCAATGCCTTTTGGGGTCATGGGATGTGCGATCGATCCCTTGACATTGAGTTTCGCGACATTCGGGGTCCCCAGTTGGATATCCAGATGAGGGAGGGTCAGTTTGCCCTCAGGATCGGCCACCTTGGTGGTGGCCTTGAAGGGGCCCACATCCGGAAGGCCGGTCACATCAGCCAGTTTTGCCAGGCGGGGGATGGAAGGGCCCTCTGCAGTCATGGTGAGATCTAGCCCCTTTCCGTTGAGGACGTCTTTGATGGTGCCATTCACTGTGATCCTCGCGCCTCCTGCCTTTAAAGACAGCTTCAAAGGCCAGGCCTTTTGGGGGTCGGCCACGGCATCCATAAAACCCGTGGTCCCATCTATTTCAAAGGGCATTCCCCTGTAGGTGCCATTCAATGTCACTTCCATCCCATCGGGGTCATCTTTGCTCTTGGCAGTAAAACTGTTCAGCTCCACTTCATAGGAGCGTTGGGCTGGACCATCGTTGTAAGTGATTCGGCCTTTTTCAATGCGAATCTCCTTGAAAAAGATAATCGGCAAAGGAATCTCGTCTTTTGAGGTAGGCGTTTCTGTGGTTTCCCGGTCAGGCGTGAACTCCAGATTGGATTTACCCGATTTGTCTGTTTCAATAAGGATATCGGGCTCGATGGCCACGAGCCGCCGGATCCGGATATCCCCGGTGATGAGAGGAAGTAGAGCTACCTGCAATTCAAAGCGCTTTATTTTGGCCAAATCGGGCCTGGATCCCCAGGTCGCGTTTTGAAAGCGCACATCCTCCACCACAAGGGACGGAATCAGACCGATTTTGAGCGCGATATCACCCCCCAGGGTCAACTCGCGACCCGTGGCATCCCGGACCTCCTTGGTGATGGTGGGCTTGAGACTGTTGAAGTCATAGGATGAGAGGACGATATAGACGGTTATAACAACCGCGAGGATCAGGGCGGCCAAGATGCCGAGTATCCATTTCCAGCGCATTGTGGGGGACCTCCTTGGCAAGGTGTTACCGTGAAAACCCATTTCGTGGC
This sequence comes from Deltaproteobacteria bacterium, assembly GCA_019307805.1. Lineage (GTDB taxonomy): Bacteria > Desulfobacterota > DSM-4660 > Desulfatiglandales > HGW-15 > JAFDIX01. Next base: position 12,802 of record JAFDIX010000025.1, read on the forward strand.
ATAGCATAGGTGAGAGGCCTCATGGAGTCAATGTCCCTGATCCACCATCAAGGTGTCATCTGCGGCGTTGCCTTCGATCGCTCCTCCTTGCGGCGTATAGTTCATACGCCTTCAGGGGTAAACCAAAGCCGGGCCCTCTGGACCCGGATATTTCCTTCTGGATGGACATTAACTATAAAAAGGGAAAACAGAAGCAAAATGGACATAAAAACTAAGGTACTCAAACCCAATGGGATTTTGGACAGCGGAAGGGTGCGGTGTTTTACCTTGCCGGATAAAAAAACCCGCATTACCCAGATCACCACTTTCTGTCCCGATATGGTGGGTCCCGGACCCACCCATGTCTACCTCATCGATAACGGGGAAAAGATATTGGTAGATACGGGGATTCCGACGCTCCTGGCAAAGACCATGTTTTACGCCTGGCGGGGTGAGCCGATCCCCCCTGAAATGGCGGCAATTCCGGATGATTTTAATGAAAGACAACTCCAGGAAGGGCTGGCCCTCGCGGGATGCTCTATACAGGAAATTGACGCCCTGGTCATTTCCCATGGGCATCCCGATCATTTCCTCATGGGGACATATATTGCAGGCCAGGGACGGCCACAGGTGATTGCCCACATCCTGGATGCGCCTGAGATATCCAGCCCCTGGGGTATGCTCAGGAGTTGGATTTTAAACCGGAGAGAGATGCAGGGCGGGGGTGTTCCGCCCCCCAAAAAGACGATCGAGTCTGTGATCCGCGGCGTTGACCTGGAATCACTGGGATTTTCATTGAAGGTAGACTCCCCGGTGTTTGGCGACGGACCCCTCCAGGTCAAGGGCGCACCCATAGACGGGATAGAGGTAAAACATCTGCCCGGCCATTCTCCGGGAAGTATCGGCCTGATGATAGGCAAGAAAGGAGAGGGAAGAGTCCTTGTGTGTGGGGACGTCCTTCTCTCTCCAATTACCCCTATCCCGGATGACCTGCTTCAATACCTGCGAACCCTGGATACTTTAAAAACATTTAAGGATGTGGCCCTGGTGCTCCCGGCCCATGGCAAGACCATCAAGAATGTTCAGGCCCGCATCCTTGCCATTGAAAACCACCACCTGAGACGACTGAAACGCACCTACCGGGCATGTGAACGGCCCTGCTCTGTGTGGGATATCGCAACCCTTCCCCGCTATTTTGACGTCAATGTGGATTCCGGGACATTCAACCCCCTGGCTGCACTGGAGGCTCTGGCCCATATGGAACTGCTACTGGGGGTTGACGGTCTGTTTCGGGAAAGCACCCGTGAAGGGGTGCACTATTTTCAGAATTCGGAGGAGCCTTTCGAGGAAGTCTATGCCCGGATCCAGGGGCTT
>JAFDIX010000999.1 GCA_019307805.1 Deltaproteobacteria bacterium
ACTGCAGTCAAACTCATGAGGGAAGGTGCCATCACAATCACCAATTCACTGGTGGAGGAGGGCAGGGTGCATGGGGTGATGGGCCTGGGCGGGGCCAATGGTGCTGAAATCGGCTGCGCCGTCATGCGAACCCTTCCCATCGGTCTTCCAAAGCTGATGGTGACTTGTGTGGCTTCCGGAAACACACGGCCCTATGTGGGGGCCAAGGATATTGTCATGTTCAACTCCATTGGGGATGTTTCCTTAAATAGTATCACCAAGAGGGTGATCAACAATGCAGCCAGGGCCATTACCCATATGGCGACCCAGGAATCCACAGAGGAGGCAGAGACAAAACCCCAGATATGCATGTCTACCTTCGGGACCACACTGGGGTGTGTGGACAGGGCCAAAGCCCTGCTCGAGGAGAAGGGATTTGAGGTGATCGAACTCCATGCGTCCGGTTCGGGCGGGATGGCACTGGAAGAAGAGGCTGCAAGCGAAATGGGGATCCCTCAGGTAGTATCATTCGGGGCCCTGGATTTCGGAAATTTCGGGGCCAAAGAGACCATACCAAAGGAATTTCAGGACAGGCATTTCTTTTTCTATGCCCCTTCTATTACCCTCATGCGGACCAATACAGAAGAGAGCCGGATCCTGGGCAAGAGGATCGCCGAGAAACTCAACAGGAGTAAAGGCCCTGCAGGTGTGATCGTTCCATTAAAGGGGTTTTCCGCAGTTGACAGTCCTGGAGGAAAAAGGAAGACCAGGATCGACGGCTCTGATGCAGGAGAATGGTACGATGAGGAAGCCAATGGGGCATTGATAGAATCCGTCAGAAAAAATCTGGATGCTTCAAAGGTGAAACTGGTGGAGGTGGATGCACACATCAATGACCCGGAATTTGCCGACGCTGCGGTTGCCCTGCTGCTGGAACTCATTAAGATAAAATAAGAAGCCCACAGTCGCCTTATGCAGACTGTGGGCTTCTTTTGATAATAATCCTGATTAACTGAGTATCCTTTCTCCCAGAGAGTCCAGGGAGATGAGCATATCTCTGTTGAGATCGCTCACCTTCTGGGCCCCAACGAGAATCATATTTCGTTTTATCTCATCGGACATCAGCTTCAGGACCCATGAGAGACCTTCATTTTCTCCAAGGAGAAGGCCCCAGAGTGCCATGCGGCCGATCAGGACAGCATCCGCACCCAGGGCAAGGGCCTTGACTACATCGCTTCCTCTTCGAATACCGGAATCCAGGATCAGCTTCATTTTATCCCCAACCGCACTCTTGATGGCAGGAAGGGCTTCCAGGGACGATATACAGTAGTCCTGGGAATATCCGGCATGGTTGGACACCACAATGGCATCCGCCCCGATCTCCATGGCCGCCTGGGCATCCTCCACGGTAATGATGCCTTTGATAATGAAAGGAATGTCAACCGATTGGCGGGCCTCTTTGAGTTTGTCAATGGATAGGGGGCTGCAGATATCGTCAAAATGCGCGCTGTCACCACCCGGCTTGAGCCCTGCGACGGAATCCGTGTCGATGCCGGTGGCAAAACAACCGTCTGCCTGGGAACCTTTCAGGCTCTCCACCAACTTTTCCATATCTCGAAGGGGTTTGATGATTCGAAAAACCGGTGCGCCGGTCTCCTGCATCTTGACATGGGTGTCCGGACCGGCAGGATAGCCTATACTGGCCGGGATCCCCGAAGCATTGGCGCCCCGGGCAAGCTCAATGAAGGCATCCTTGCAGACCGTGCTTATGGCGGCGGTCAACATTGCTGATGGTCTTATTTTTAAACCCGACTCCTTCAAAGGCCTGCAGATTCCGTTTCCAGGTGGAACCCGTCTCACTGCCACCGGCGACATGGGTCCAGTTGTCCACCCTGGCAGGGGTATTTTCCTGTAATTTTTTGTACGCAATATCGCGGATTTCTGCTAACTCTGCGGGAAAACGATCATCTTTCTTCATTCTGGTAACCCTCCTTTTCGTGTGACATTTTTTGTGTATTAATCAGTATTCTATCTGGGTTTCTCTTAAATCTCATTTATTTGATATCTTTCTTCCTTCCGGTTTTGTCCATTACAGTATCGATCAAATTTCACTGTCTTATGTCCTCCTTGAAGAATGATGTGTCCAGAAATAATAACATGGAAGGGAAAAAAAAAAAAAAAG
>JAFDIX010000312.1 GCA_019307805.1 Deltaproteobacteria bacterium
CTGGATGCTATCAAGCCGAGAATCAAACAGTATCTCAGGGCAGCTAAAGTCAAGGAAAAGATTGCCGCCGTTGTAAAAGAGCTAAGGGAAAAAGCAGTCCTGGAGCGATTTGTTTCCGGGAAAAAATAACTGGTTCATTTATTCGATTTCTCCTGGCACCAAAGACCTGAGCATCTAGTGAGGTTGCCATGCCATAATTGCCTGCAAACCCGTTTCTCGAAATGAGAGCGGGTTTTTTTAGACTTGTGCCATATAGATTGGGTGCTTAATTTATTGAAGAAGACCGGAAACTTCTCAATACCGGTCAAAAGACCCGGTTCAGGGGTGGCCCCGCGACTTTTTATTCCTTTTGGGATCACACACCGTTCCGGTACAAGGAGGTGATCTTATGGACTCCAAGAAAAAAGAGAAAAAATCCAGTTCCAAGGATTCCAAGGAGAAAAACCGTTGTTTCACCATGTTCGATCCTTGCGGGTGCTATATGGTAGACCCATGCGGGTGTTATGTTTCTAATCCCTGTTGTTGTTAACCAGGGGTCCAAGGCCGGGTGAAGACCCGGCCTTGTCTTTAACCGATCATCCTGAAAACTGCTCTACTCTGTGTCAAGAAAAAAATCATGGGGTCAGGCACTACAAGGCCTGACCCCATGATTGCAAAAAGGGGCATGATGATTTAAATTCAGATAGTAATAAAACAGGAGGACGGGATGGAACTTCAAGGGAAAAAGGTCGCTATTTTGGTGGAAAACACATTCAACATCTTTGAATTCTGGTACCCCTACTATCGCCTCAAGGAGGCGGGGGCGAAGGTCGTGGTTGTGGGATCAGGCAGTGCGGAGGTCTTTACGGGCAAGCCGGCCACCGAAGTCAAGGCCGATGTGAGCGCCGACCAGGTATCGGCATCGGATTTTGACGGCATGGTCATTCCGGGGGGCTATGCCCCGGACATCATGCGCCGTTACCCCAAGATGGTGCAGTTGGTGAAGGAGATGGTTGAAGCAGGTAAGGTCGTTGCAGCCGTATGCCATGCAGGTTGGATGCTTGCCTCCGCAGATATCCTTAAAGGAAAGACAGCGACTTCCTATTTCTCCATCAAGGACGATATGGTCCATGCCGGTGCCGACTGGGTGGATGAGGAAGTGGTCGTGGACGGAAACCTGATCACGAGCCGAAAACCCGACGATCTCCCGGCATTCATGCGGGCCATTATCACTGCCCTCAAATCATGAAAGACGCTAAAGGGTTGGCATCAGAGCCAATCAAGATCGAAGAAAAACATTTCGGACCGGTATGGTTTTTACCAGGTGAAAAGAGGGGAAAGTATCCCTTTTGCAATTCCATTTACATCGAAGGTGCAGGGATCTTGATAGACCCCTCATCCGACCGGGAGAGGCTGATCCGGCTCCGAAAGGATCCCGGCGTGAGAGAGGTGTGGCTGACCCACTGGCACGAGGATCACTTCATGCACCTGGATCTCTTTGACGACCTGCCTCTCTCCATTGCCCCTCAGGACGCCCCGCCGCTTGCCGGCCTCGATCTCTTCATGGATGCCTACGGGATGGATAACCAGGAAGAACGGGAATACTGGAAGAGGGTACTGGTGGAGCAATTCCATTTTCGCCCTCGAAAACCGGCGAAGCTTCTGAGGGGTGGGGAAACCATTTCTTTGGATGGGATCACTGTGGAAGTCGTGGCCACCCCCGGCCATACCCCCGGTCACATGTCCTTCCTTTTCAGGGAAGAGGGGGTTCTTTTGCTCGGTGACTATGACCTGACGCCCTTTGGACCCTGGTATGGGGATGTGGACTCAAGCATCGAAGGGACTATCGCCTCTGTGGAACGTCTGCGCAACATCCCTGCACGGGTCTGGCTGGCATCCCATGAAGGAGGCGTGTTTACCGAAGAACCGGAAGCGCTCTGGGATAACTATATACAAGTGATTTATGAAAGAGAAAACAAACTCCTTGCAAGGCTTGAGGAGCCCGCCACCCTGGAGGAGATTGCCAGTACCTGGATCGTCTACAGGAAGCCCCGGGAGCCAAAGGCTTTCTATGAGTTTGGTGAGCGGGCCATCATGGGAAAGCATTTGGAGAAGCTGATGAATGAGGGCAAGGTGACTCTGGAGGGAGATCAATTCTTTTTGGGAAACGTGAGAACCATTACCGCACCCGCCAGCCCGGACACCGCCAACACCAGGTAGGCCACAAAATATCCCCCCACAAGGTCATGTATGAGACCCATAGAGTAAGGACTGACAGCTCCGAACATGATCCCGAAGGACATCATGATTCCGAACAATCTCCCCCTGACAGCCGGAGGCACGACATCCGCTGCGGCTGCATCGATCACAGGAACGGTGCTGAGCAGGGTGAAGCCGCTGATAAAGATGGCGACAAAGACAAGGGTTGTTCCCAGAAATGGCAAGGTGAATACGGAAAGTGCCCCCACAACAAGTGCCACCGCGATCACGGGGCGACGGCCGATGCGGTCCGAGAGTGTTCCGGCAATCGGTTGGGAGATGATGCCCGTGATGTTCATGACAGCAAGCAGGATCCCGGCAGTTCTTTCTGAAAAGTCCAAAGTCAACTGGGTCATGGCCGGGGTCAGGTAAGTCGTTCCCCAGTGGCAGAAATCACGCAAACCGAATACAAGAATAATAGGCAGGAGGACCCTGACAAAGGTCCCCAGGGGCATACCCGATTTTTCTTCATCTGGCCGGTCACTTTCTTCATCGGGCATGAAAAATCCAAATGCAGCGGTCACCAGGAGGCCGAAGAGGGCAAATACAATACAGCTTATTCTCCAGTTGAATTGATGGGCGATAATACCGCTCACCAGGGGACCTGCAAACAGACCCAGACAGGCCCCCATTCCGATAAGCCCGAATGCACGACCAATCGTTTTACTGAAGATATTTGAGATAAGGGCATTCCCCACCGGATGGTAGGTGCCCCCTCCAAGGCCCGCAAGGACCATGGCCGCCATAAAGACTCCATAGGAATCGGTATAGGCTGCTATGAGAAATGCGACACTGTTGAGCCCGGCGCCGAAAAGGAGGATCTTTTTTTTGCTGAAGCGGTCGCTGAGCACTCCAAAGGGCAGGCCTACCGCCGCATAGGTCACGAAATAGACGGTACCGAAGAGCATGACCGGGCTGAGGCCCTGAAGGCCCAAATCATCCCTAACGGCGAGGTAGAGCGGCGGTAGAATGAGCTGAAGTGCATGGTTGAGGCCATGCAGCAGAGCGCATACCAGAAGACTCATATTTTTGGATTGGCTGGTCATAGGGCAAACGCGAATTAACCTCTCACATTTCCATGCCTATTTCAAGTGTCCCACAATTCATGCATATTGCGTGATAAAATCGCATCATGAGCCATCTTGCTCCGGATCCTACCCGATCTCGATTGACCCCGCCCAGGTTTTTCAGTATAATTTACTGAATCAGGCCCAATTCTTCCTAACCTTCTAAATGTGCATGGAGGCTTCAGATGGAGATATCTATCAAACTATGCCAGCCTTGCTTATAACAGAGGATCTTCTTCTGTTGGGCCATCTTTTATTCCTTACAAGGCCAAACCCTTTATGAAAAAAGCATCAAAGGAGTAGTCCGAATGAAATACAGGCTTAATCTGTGCTTACTGATAGTCGTTATATTTATCCTTGCCGCCGTAATCCCCGCAAGAGCAAGCTCATTGATTGAAGCAGCCTCGAAGGGTGACGCTAAGAAGGTACAGGTCTTGCTGGCACAGGGCGCTGATGTGAACGCCAAAAACAATAAAGGTGTTACAGCCCTGATGTTGGCTGCAAAGGGAGGTCACACCGACACTGTTCAAGCCCTGCTGTCAAAGGGTGCCGATGTGAAAGCCAAAAACAAGAAAGGCGTTACCGCCCTGATGTATGCGGCATATCAAGGCCAAACCAGCACGGTACAGACCCTGCTGGCAAAGGGTGCTGATGTGAATACTAAAGAAAATATACTTGGCACTACAGCCCTGAATATGGCGGCAGGTAAAGGGCAAATCGACACTGTGAAGGTCCTGCTTGAAAATGGTGCCAATGTGAACTCTAAAAGCAATGATGGTGTCACAGTCCTGATGGATGCGGCATTGCAGGGCCGCACCGACATTGTACAGGCCCTGCTGGCTCAGGGAGCTGATGTCAACGATATAGAAAAAAGACATGGGGCGACAGCCCTCATTTTTGCGGCGTTAGAGGGCCACACCAACACAGTACATGCCCTGCTCGCCAAGGGTGCCGAAGTGAACTATAAATCCAAAAACGGCAGTACAGCCCTGATGGTTGCGGCACGTGGAGGTCACACCGGTATTGTTCAAGCCCTGCTGTCAAGGGGTGCTGATGCGAAAGCTAGAGCCAATAACGGCGATACAGCCTTGATGATGGCGTATCTAAAGGGACATAAAGAGATAGTTCGTATTCTCAGGGAAGCAGGGGCAAAGTAATAAAGATTGACTTGTTGTATAGGGCCTCTGTTGTTTTATTCCTTTCCCTAAAAGGGATGATTTAAAATATCCATCTCATATCATGATTTTTTTGGGTATGTGAGATATAACGGATCTCTCAAGGCTGGATTGATCTGAAAGAGCCAAGAGTAGATTTGACCTCTAGCCCATTATTAAAATAGCGGCAAAATCATACACGCTGGATTTCAAGGGCTGGATAAACGTTTAAATATCTTCCCTAAAATCATCAACCTCTACCCTGGAGGTTATCTCGTGAAAAATCCCCTCAAATTGTGCATGCCGAATTCCTAGCGGAATAGGTGTGTTCTGCTGGGAACCAAAACAGTTTGTAGTGAGGTTGTATGTATCACCGAACTCTTTTTAACCATTTGGTAGAAAGGAGCAGAGATGAAAAAACAACTTTTGAACTATGAAACCTTGCTTAAGGTTACCAAGGCCATTTCCCATTCCAGGGACCCTGAAGAAGTGGTCCTAATGACAGTGGAGAGTATAAAAACAGCTTTGGAAGCAAAAGGATGCACAATGTTTTTAATCAATCGCAACACTAATGAACTGGAAGTAGCCGCCTCATATGGTTTGACTGACGAATATATTAATAAAGGTCCATTAAGCGCCTTGAGTTCGATTGCCCAGTCCCTGGAGGATGGACCGGTAGCCATTTACGATGTTATTGATGACCCAAGAATTCAGTACCCTGAGGAGGCAAAAAAGGAGGGAATTGCTTCCATCCTCTCCGTACCTATAGTTGCGGGAGGAGATTCAATTGGGGCTTTAAGGGTTTATACGTCTGAACCTTGGGAGTTCACCCTGGAGGATGTGAATTTTGTACAGGCTATGGCCTACATGGCCGGCATGGCTATTGATATGGCCAGACA
>JAFDIX010000313.1 GCA_019307805.1 Deltaproteobacteria bacterium
TTATCTCAAGGGGCAGGATCCGGAAGTAAGAAGATCTTCGGCATATGCCCTGGGCCAGATGGGCTATGGGCCGGCAATACCGATGCTTCTGATGCTTCTCAATGATCCCGAGCTCTGGGTCCGGGATGGGGCTGCAAAATCTATGGTCCTTTTTGGTGAGGAAGCCATTGTCCCTATCTCTCTGGAAATGGCGCGCCGGAAGTCATCTTTCAAAATTATCGCTTTGGATGTTCTGGCCGCAATGAAGAATGCCCGGGCACAGAAACGCATTGAAGAATCTCTTCAGGACCCGGACCCCATGGTGCGGGGGGCAGCGGAAAGAGCACTTGCCGAGACAAAGTAAAGAATCCGGGCCCAGAGGACCCGGCTTTGGTTATCCCCAGAGGGGATTTGCTTTGTTGAAATTTCAAATAACAAATCCCAAATGACAAACAAATAACAATGTCCGAAATTCAAAATCCAAAACAAAAAAACCAATCGTTTTGAACCGGTTTGAGATTTGTGATTTATTTGAAACTGGGGCCCCACCCAAAGGTGGGGAGTCCTGGCGAAGCCCGGACAAATTTGGTGTTTGGAATTTGTGATTTTAGCCACAAAACTCCAAGGCAGGGGGAGGGGTTTGGTTTCACGGGACATGATAGGGGGAGAAATTTGGTAGACAATTGTAAATCTTTGGAGTACATCACTCTAGTACATCACTCTCGGCACGGGATGCATTGTTTTTTTCGTTCCAGCATCACGCCGTTGGTCCAAAGATATACTTACATGCAGGAGGGAACTATGTCTAAAATCATTGATCTGTCTGTCCCCATCGGCACGGACACACTGAGTCCACCTTCGGTCAATACCCAGCTTGAGTTGACCTTCTTTCATCGCGGTCCTGGCTTTTGGCAGACAAGCAAGGTGGAAATGCTGATGCATACGGGATCACACGTCGACTTCAGCAAGCATGTCCAGGAAGATGGAGAGACGGCTACCGATGTTTCCCTGGACAGGGTGTGTGGTGAGGCCCTGGTGGTTGACTTGAGTTTCGCCGAAGCAAACCACGAAATATCAGTGGCTGATCTGGAAAAACACGCACCGGAGATCCGTACCGGAGACATCGTGCTTGTCCGCACAGACTGGACGGAGAAGAACTGGGGGAATTTCCCCACCTATTATCTGGAGTCCCCCCACTGTTCGGGCGAGGCGGTACAGTGGATAATAGACCGAGGGGCCAAGGCCATCGGCTTCGATTGTTTCAGCGAATACAGTGCTCGCCTCCCTGACTTCACCTCAGAGGATTTTATTGTACACAAGATCATACTGGAAAACGGGGCTATTCTGATGCAGCAGCTCACCAATTTTTCAAAGTTGCCCAAAGACAGACGATTTCCGTTTTTTGCGCCCTTCATAAAGGTAGAGGGTGCAGAAGGTTCCCCGGCTCGTTTCTTTGCCCTGCTCGATTAAGGGCAAAATAAATGGGGTCCAAAAAGCAGGTCCATTGTTTTCTGTGAAGGCGGATTAAAAAAAGGGGGCATCTCATCCGGGTAAGATGAAATGCCCCCTTTTCGACCTATGGCAATAAATTAGACTGCCGTTACATTTACAGCGGAAGGGCCTTTTTGCCCTTCCTCAATTTCAAAGGTAACCCGGTCGCCTTCATTGAGAGACTTGAATCCGCTACCGTTGATTCCGGTATGATGCACAAATACATCCGGACCATCTTCCTGCTCAATAAAGCCATACCCTTTTCGGTCGTCAAACCATTTCACGATTCCATCTGCCACAGTAACACCCTCCTTTAAAAAATTAACGATTTGGTTCCACACTTCAGAGGGCCACTTTTGACAAATGGATCTTCCCTCAGAACGAAACCTACCAGCCCCTGCCAAAGCCGGGCGTCCCAAAATGAATCCTATAATAAACGATTTTTATCTAAAATCAAGTCTTTTAAACTGAAATTGCTAAAAAAATGTTTTCTTCTATTGGGGTGCTGAATCATGAAAAAAAGCCTCTATTTTTTCTCAGAGGTTGAAATACTCCCTGACCCCTGGAATGGAAATTTTCTCCCATTCTTTGAGCAAACCCTTTCGCCTTTTACCAATTCTCTCAAAGGACTGCTGGAGCCTTTGAAGGGGTATCGCGCCTTTCAGGATTCGGGTCTTGATGAGATCCAGGGATTCTAAAATATATTTTTGCTCTTTGCAGATAAGCAGGACGTCCACACCCGACTCAAAGGCCTGTGCAGCCCCCCGGGCGACACCCCACTGCTTGACAATGGCACCCATTTCCAGGTCATCGCTCAGGATGAGACCGTCATACCCCATCCGCTCCCTCAGTAAATCGGTCACGATAGGTCGGGACATGGTGGCCGGCAGTTCCGGATCCAGGGCGGTATAAATGGAATGGGAAGTCATGATCCCGGTGACCTCTTCATCGACGGCTGCCCGAAAGGGAAGGAGATTGATTTTTTCTATTTCAGCCTTGTCCGAGTCTATTCTGGGAAGGTCCAGGTGGGGATCGATGCCGGCACGGCCCAGACCCGGGAAATGTTTGGCAACGGCCATCACGCCATTTTCCTGAAGGGTGCGAATCACGGTCTTCCCGAGAAGGGCCACCTTCTCAGGATCCTCACCAAAGGTCCTGCCCAGGAGGTGTTTCTCCAGCACACCTCTCTGGACATCCACAACAGGCGCCAGGTTCATATTGAGCCCCACCAGTCGCATCTCTTTCCCTGTGACCTCGGCGAATTCAATCGCCCTTTCAACAGGGTCCCGGTCCATGCCGATGGCGCTGTTCCCGGGAAAAGGGGTAAATGGTTCCCCCAGTCGGGCGACCCTGCCCCCTTCCTGATCAATCGCCAGTAAAAGGGGAAAACCATGGTATTTCATGGCCCTGTCCTGTATATCCCTGCAAAGTCGAGCCACCTGAATCGGATCTCGGATATTCCGGGCAAACAAAATCATACCGCCGAGGTTGTAGTCGCGAATGAGGTTTTCTGTATCCTCGTCCAGGCTGGGCCCCGGCAGGCCCGCCATGAAAAGCTGCCCGATTTTTGTATTGATCTCTGAGAATTCGCGGTTCGTGCCCAATAACTGTTCCTCCGGGGTAAAAAACTCTCCACAGCGTGCTGCAGGGTATTTCGGCAAAGGCGAATATTGGGGATAGTGACAACCAGGGTATTCATGTATAATCACCAGGGAGCAAATGCAATTGAAAAAAGAAGGAAAACACGAACATGAAGGCCATGATCCTTGCCGCCGGTTTCGGTACGAGACTGCGGCCCTTAACAGACAATAGACCAAAAGCCCTGATGCCGGTGGCCAACACCCCCGTGCTCGGGAGAAACATAGAATACCTCAAAACCCACGGGGTCACCCGGATCGTGGTGAATGCCCACCACCACCATGATCAGGTTCTAGAATACCTGGATCAGGGCAGACCCTTTGGCCTGGAGATAGAAGTCCGGGTGGAGCAGGAGATTCTGGGTACAGGCGGCGGGATCCAAAACACAGTTGATTTCTGGGACAGGGAGCCCTTCGTTGTCCTGAACAGTGATATCCTGACGGATATCGATCTGGGCCGGGCATATGCCTCCCACCAGGATTCCGGAGCCCTGGCCACCATGGTCCTTCACGATTACATGCCCTTTAATCAGGTCTCGGTGGATACAGATGGAAATGTAGTGGATATTGCGAACTCCCCGCTTTCCGGTGGACTCGCCTTTACAGGGATCCACATCATAAACCCTGACCTTCTGCCCCTTATTCCCGAGGGGTTCTCTGATATTATCGCATGTTACCGCCAGGTCATGGATGGGGGTGAAGGCATCAAGGGTTACACCGCCCAGGGACATCACTGGCGGGATATCGGAACCCTGGAGAGTTATATTGCAGCAAACCAGGAACTCTCTTTCCAGCCCTTCATGGTCGCCTCCAATTGCCGCATAGAGTCCTCTGCCAAGCTCATGGAGTGGGGAGTGGTAGGGGAAAATGCCCGCATCGGTGAAGGGGCTGAAATCCGGCGGTCGATCCTCTGGGATGGGGTGAGGATAGGGAAAGGGACAAAGGTGGTTTCGAGCATTGTTACCTCCAACCGGGAGGTTAGCAGGGATCTCACAGGTGAGGTATATTAGCCATGCTCGGCCTTCCCGACCCGGAACCGATCAAGAGCGAAAGATCTGAACAACCGTGAACCGCTGAACCGTGAACCTAACAACCCGTGTCGTTACAAATAAACTTGTTTTTTATCCGATGAAAGCTGATGGTTACAATGGATAACCCTTCTTCAAAATTAATGCAGTTCATCCAGGACTTCCTGCGAGAAATGGGAATTCCCGATCAGGGCCTCCAATGCTACCCGCTTGCAGGGGATGGTTCCCAGAGATCCTTTTGGCGCATTCATCCTGCGGGGCCCGGCGAGACTTATGTGGCCATGGAAAATGCCCCTGATGATGCCTTTTCAAAAAAAGAAAATCATGCATACCTCATGATAGGAGGACATCTCTTCAAAAAGGGGGTCCCCATTCCGAAGATCCTCGGTGCAGACCTGAAGAAAGGGTGGTTCGTCCTGGAGGATATGGGAGATCGCAGTCTTCAGGACAGCCTCGATCTCTCCGGTGATCGGCTTGCTCTCTACAAAAAGGTTGCAAGCACCCTGTTTGAAATGCAGACCCGGGGATCCGATGGTTTTGAGAGGAACTGGACCTGCCAGACGGAAACCTATGATCGCCGGGTTATGCGGCGTTATGAGTCCGACTATTTCCTGGAGTCCTTTATCTGTAATTACCTGGGGATAGAGCCGGAGCGGTCTGTGCTGGAAGGGGCCTTTGATCATCTTGCCGACACCGCTTCCAAGGCCGGCAGCCGGTTTTTTCTGCATCGGGATTTTCAGTCCAGGAACATCATGGTGAGGAAACAGGGGCTGGGGATATTGGATTGGCAGGGGGCAAGGTTCGGGCCCCTGGCCTATGACCTGGCCTCCCTGCTCATTGATCCCTATGTGGAACTCTCAGGAGATGAGCAGCATCAGATCTACCGCTACTACCTGGAGGTCCTCAGGAAGACGCTGCCTGAGGAGGAAAGATCCTTTGAGAAATATTACCCCTACCTTGCCCTCCAGAGAAACCTCCAGATCCTTGGCGCCTTTTCCTTCCTGACCAGGTCCAGGGGCAAGACCTATTTCGAGGCCTATATTCCCGGGGCTGTCCACACCCTGCGTGGGCTTCTCAAGGATCTCAATGACCCGGGTTTGTCACCTCTTCGGGATCTTGCGGATTCCCTGCCCTAGACGGAGGACAGAGGGCGTAACTCACAGAATAGTTCTGCTCTGACTGGTTTCCCCGCTTCCGCTTCACTTCAGACGGGATCTTCGACACCTCTTTTTGTCTTGCCACCCGACACCTCCATCCGTCCTGACACCTGAAACCTGACACCTTATGACTGTAATGAAGAATAGGTCGTTCAAATGGCAAAGCCCTTGAACTCTGACCTTGCCCCGAGGACAAAGATTCCCATACAGGATATGTCACCCCATCACCATTAGCAGGGGCATCGTCTAGCCTTTCTGACCCGCCCCCCTTATTTCCTTGATAATAGCCTCGCCAAATTCTGAACACTTGAGTTCCCTGGCTCCCTCCATTTGCCGGGCCAGATCATAGGTCACGGTCTTTTTCTCTACGGCGGCCATGAGGCCTTTTCGCACTTTCCGGGCCGCCGATAATCCAGCATCATGGCGCCCGAAAGTATCAGAGACCCCGGGTTCACCTTGTCCTGTCCTGCATATTTCGGAGCCGTTCCATGGGTGGCTTCAAAAACAGCAACCCCATCTCCCATATTGGCCCCCGGGGCCATACCAAGCCCCCCGACCTGGGCTGCCAATGCGTCGGACATATAGTCCCCATTCAAATTAGGGAGTGCCAGAACGTCATATTCGTCCGGCCTGAGGAGAATCTGCTGAAACATGGCATCCGCAATGCGGTCTTTGATGATGATTTTGTTGGAAGGGACCTTTCCATCCGGTTCCAGATCGCTTTCCGCAATGACCCTCTCCCCGAATTCTGCCTGGGACAACTGGTAGCCCCAGTCACGAAATGCCCCTTCGGTATATTTCATGATATTGCCCTTGTGGACCAGGGTCACGCTTCTGCGCCCGTGTTCCAATGCATACTGGATGGCTCTTCGTATCAGCCTCTTGCTGCCAAAGGGACTCATGGGCTTTATCCCAATCCCCGATTCCTTGCGAATGACCTTTCCCATCTCCCCACTTAAAAAGTCGATTACCTTTCGGGCCTCGTCACTTCCAGAGGGCCATTCAATGCCTGCATATATATCCTCAGTGTTCTCCCGGAAAACGACCATGTCCACCTTTTGAGGCGCTTTGACCGGACTGGGGACCCCGGGGATGTACTTCACGGGTCGAACGCAGGCATAAAGATCCAGTTCCTGGCGCAGGGCGACATTCACACTGCGAAATCCGCCGCCAACCGGCGTGGTCAATGGCCCCTTGATGGCCACCCGAAAGGTCTGGACCGCATCGAGGGTCTCCCGGGGAAGCCAGTCTTTTTTCTGATGAAAGGCTTTTTCCCCTGCCAGGATCTCTTTCCACGCAATCTTCCGTGATGGTCCGTATGCGCTCGAAACCGCCTCATCCAGGACGGGTTGTGTGGCCCGCCAGATATCAGGACCTGTTCCGTCTCCTTCAATAAAAAGAATAATAGGAAAGTCCGGGGTTACCGGCTTTCCATCTTTCCCAATCGTGATGATCTCTTCCGTTGCTTTCATTTTTATTTCCTCTCACAATCAGGTGGATTCTATCATGGACCTTCGGGCTGATCCGTCCACCGACCGCCTTGATATATTGGTTCAATACGTTCTTTTGGGTCTCATACAAAGCCTGCCGTTTTGAGGCGCTCAAAAAAATTCTGTAGCCGTCCCCACCCCTTGCCAGGTACTGGTTTGTCGCTATTTTATAGAACCTGTCGGGATCAATAGGATCCCCTCCAATGAGTATGTCTTCACATTTGCCCGTTTCCCGATTCATGGTGAAGTTGACGCCCTCGGAGACCTGGGGAAAAGCCCCCCTGCCATCGGCAATGGTCCCGACATAATCGAAAAGGGCCAGAAGCTCCGAGCCCTTCATGGTCAAAACATATACCCGATTATTGAATGGAAGCACTGCATAGGTGGATGCTTTGGTGATATTACCCCTGGGGAGATCCGCCCTTATACCTCCCCCGTTTTGGAATGCAAAATCAACCCCCAGGCGCCTTGTATACCACAGCATGGAATCAGCGACCAGATCGCCCAGGGCCGTTTCCCTGTTTCGACTCTCCCGGTTGGAAAAGGTTTCTTCCACATAACCCACAATCTCTGATAAGGCCGCCTCAGCCTCGCGAAGGTAGGGCTGAACAATTCCCAGGAGCAGTTCATCTTCCCTTATCTTCTGTCCCACATAGGCCAGGCTCTTTTTGCCGTCCGGTCCGACCACCATCTTCTGCAGGTTGATGGGGATCGGTTTAAACTGGAGGCGGACGACCTTCCTGTTCTTCACCCAGAGATCCACTCTTCCCAGTTCAAAACCCCACTTCCATGCCTGAACTATGGGGGTTTTCCAATCTGATTCCTGGTGCTTTACAACCAGGGGGGCCTCGAGTCTCGTATGGGAGTGACCGTCCACAATGAGGTCAATGCCCCGAACATTCGAAGCCAGGCGCTCTGAGCCGATATCCATTGTGTCGTAGATGCCCATGTGGATAAGGGCAATCACGATATCCGCCTGTTTCCTCAATTTTGGGACAAGTTTCCTTGCCACCTCGATTTCGTCTTCGAAAGTGAAATCTTTAATGTTTTCAGGATTCCCCAAAAACTCGGTGCGTTTTGTTGTCAGCCCGAATACAGCCACCCGAAAGCCTTTAAAGTTCTTAATGATGTAGGGCCGACCCAGATTTTCCCCATGCCTGTTCTTGACATTGGCGGAGAGAAAGGGAAAGTGTGCCCAGGCGATCTGCCACTGTAAAATATCCGGGGTGATGTCAAATTCGTGGTTGCCGATAGCCATGGCATCATAACCGAGGGCATTGTATCCCTCGATGTCCGGTCTGGCGTGGAAAAGGTTGGATACGGGCAGACCGGTGTTCAGGTCCCCTGCATCCAGCAGCAGGACGTTTTTGTTTTTCTGTCTGATCCCCTTAACCAGGGAAGCGCGTGCAGGGAGCCCCCCCACACCCGGGACAGGAGCCTTAAGGAATTTTGCAGGGCGTCCATGGTGGTCATTGGTATGGAGGACCACCAGGTGAAATGCAGGGGCCGGCCTCTCGGGCACTGGTTTTTCCACTACCGCACAGGAAAGTGTAAACCCCAGCATCCCTGATAGGAAAATAACCCTGAAACTTCCGAAGAGGTCCTTCCCCATTCCCATCCCTCTATTTA
>JAFDIX010001000.1 GCA_019307805.1 Deltaproteobacteria bacterium
TGGGAATGAGCACCACATTGTAAAAGAAGGCCCAGAAGAGGTTTTGTCTGATGGTTTGCATGGTAATTCTGCTGAGCTGAATGGCCTTTGAGATGCCGTTCAAATTCCCGCTGGCCAGGATCACGTCACCTGTTTCTATGGCCACATCAGTCCCGGTTCCAATGGCCAAACCCACATCCGCCTGGGCGAGGGCCGGTGCGTCATTGATGCCATCTCCTACCATGCCCACTTTTCTCCCATGGTCTTGAAGGCCTTTGATCTTTAGGGATTTTTCCTCCGGCAGGACCTCTGCAAAGACCTCGTCAATACCCACCTCTGAGGCAATGGCCTTGGCAGTCCGGCCATTATCTCCTGTGACCATGAAAACCCTCAGGCCCTGCTTATGAAGCTGCGCAATGGCTTCTTTGGATTCGGGCTTAAGGGTGTCTGATACCGCGATGGTACCTAAAACCCGCTTGTCAGCAAGGACCACCATCACGGTTTTGCCCTGCTCCTGCAAGGATTGAATAGGGCCCCTCACGGGATTCAAATCCAGGCCCATTTCTTCAAACCAGAAGGGCTTTCCCACCAGGACTTCCCGGTCCCCTACCCTGGCACTCACGCCCTGACCTCCCGAGGCCTTGAATCCCTCTGGTTCCGAGAGCTGAATCCCTTTCTCTTCCCCGGCGTTTACAATGGCCTTGCCCAGGGGATGTTCAGACCCCGCCGTCTCCAGGGCTTCACTGTTTTTGAAAAGTATCCCCTTTTCAGCGCCTTTCCCTGTGCCGGCCATAATGGCGGTGGGGGTGGCCAGACCCAGGGCGCAGGGGCATGCAATGATCAGGACCGCCACCAGCCTTATCATGGCGGGCACGAATTCACCGCCAATGGCCCACCAGAGAACAAAGGTCAAAAAAGCAGCGGGCACGAATTCACCGCCAATGGCCCACCAGAGAACAAAGGTCAAAAAAGCAATCCCCATGACACCAGGGACAAAGACAGCCGCCACCCTGTCGGCAAGGGCCTGGATGGGGGCCTTGCTTCCCTGGGCCTCCTGGACCATGCGAATGATCCTTGCAATGGCCGTGTCCTTTCCGACCCGGGTGGCTTCAAATTTGAGCCGGCCCTCTCCGTTGATGGTCCCCCCTGCAAGGCCGTCACCTGGTCCCTTGTCCACGGGCAGGGGCTCCCCGGTCAGCATGGATTCATCCACGCTTGATTCCCCGTCAATTACGACCCCGTCTACCGGAATACTCTCTCCGGGACGCACGATGACTATGTTTCCCTTTTTGACCAGGGCAAGGGGAATCTCTTTTTCCATTCCTTCTTCCAGAATGGTCGCTGTTTTGGGACGCAGCCCCATCAGCTTTCGAATGGCACCGCCGGTTCTTCCCTTGGTTCTCGCCTCCAGCATCTTGCCCAGTTTAATGAGGGTAATGATCACCGCAGAGGTCTCAAAATAGACATGGCTTCCAAGGAAGGGGAAAAGGAGGAGGAACAGAGAGTAAAAATAGGCCACCGATGATCCCATGGCCACGAGGACATCCATATTGGCTGTTTTGTTTTTCAGGCTCTTCCACCCGCCCACATAATAATCCCAGCCGGTGTAGAACTGAACGGGCGTGGCAAGGGCCAGGAAAAGCCAGTTCACCCAGGCCCCATGGCTCCAGGCACCCAGGAGATTGAAATCCCTTCCCATGCTGAGAAGAAAAAGTGGCGCCGCAAACAGGACGCCGATGAGGAATTTTCGGGTCTGATCCCTGATCTCGGCCCTGCGGGCGGCAAGCTCTGCGTCTTCATCCTCTTCCAATGCCTCAGGTCGAATGGCACCGTAACCCGCCCGCTCAATGGCGTCGATCATTTCATCCACATTGGTCACATTGGGGATATATTCAACAAGGACATGTTCGGCTGCGAAATTGACAGAGGCTTGGACCACGCCCGGGACCTTTTTCTTTAAGGTCCTTTCAATGGCCATGGCGCAATTGGCACAGGACATCCCGGTAACGGGAAACTCCACCCTTGTCTCGGGAACACCGTAACCCGCATCATGAATGCCGGACACGAGATCCTGGATTTGGACCTGGCCTGGGTCAAAGGATATGGCCGCCTGCTCTGAGGCGAAGTTGACACTGGAATCTTTGACACCCGGCAGCTTTTTCACCACCCGCTCAATATTGAGCGCGCAGTTGGCACAGGTCATGCCGGTTATCGGGAGTGTGACGTTGGTGTCTGCCATGGCTCCTGCCTTGAGAGGAATTCAGGATTCGCTACTCGTCCGAGGCTGGGTAGTTGATCTCCGAGAGGGTGGATTTGATCTTATCCAGGCTGGCCGGAGCGTCCCATTCCAGGGTGATTTCTCCCATTCCAGGGTGATTTCTTTTTTGCCCGGGTCGCCGTCTACCTTGGTGACCCCTTCCATTTCGTCCAACTCTCGTTTGATGGCCATGACACAATGGCCGCAGCTGATATTGGGAACGGTCAGTGTTTTTGTATCCATTTTGTCCCTCCCAAAAAATGTGATGTCCCGGAAATACGCAACATCAATAAAAGGCTATATATTAGGTATAAGTAATAACGATCCTGGTTTTTTCAACCTAGTATAATGTCCCAGAAATAACTT
>JAFDIX010000314.1 GCA_019307805.1 Deltaproteobacteria bacterium
AGGATGTTGAGTTCGGCATGAAGCATAAAATTGTTTTCGCTTGCCGACCTGTTGCGCCCCCCGGCAATGACCGTCCCCTCACGGACCAGCACCGAGCCAAAAGGGGGATCTCCCTGGGCTACGGCCTGTTTGGCCAAATCGATACACTCCTTCATAAATTTTTCGTGGTCTACATTCATAGATCTTCTTCCTTCTTTGAGCTTTCAGCTTTGAGCTCATATTACATGCCCGTTCCCCTGTTCCGCCGTTCCCCCGTCTCTCCTGAACGCCCTCTACGGATATTGGGCCGGACCGACGACATCATCGTACCAATCCAGGATCTCTTCCCCGGTCATGAACACAACACCCTCATGTTGTTTCATATAATCAAAAAGCATATCGATGTATTTGATTCTGTGGGCCGCCCCTGACACATAGGGATGCACGGCAATCCCCATGATTCGTGAACTCTCCGCCCCTTCCTCGTAGAGTTGGTCAAAGGCCAGACACCCTCTTTTGTAGATCTCATCTGAACTGTGCTGTTGTATGATGTAGATCAGAATATCATTGAGTTCCACGGTATAGGGTACGGCAATGAGCCGCCCTTTTTTGACCTTCATGGGATAGGGCTGGTCGTCGTTTACCCAATCCGCCACATACTCGAGCCCCTCTTCGGCAAGGATGTCCGGGGTATCGAACGTCTCATGCAGGCCGGGACCCATCCATCCCCGGGGGGCCTTCCCGGTGAAGTTTTGAATCGTCTCCCGGGTCTTGCGAATGACAGCCCGCTCATCTTCCTCCAGGAAAATGGCCCTCTGCTCGTACCCATGGGCGAGGATCTCCCAATCCCTGTCCAGCATGGATTGGACCATTTCAGGGTAGATATCGCATACCGGTGCATTCAGGCTGACTGTGGCTCTTATCCCATGTTTGTCGAGCACCTTCTTTATCCTCCAGAAACCGATCCGAAGGCCGTAATCAAACCAACTGAAGTTAGGAATATCGGGAGGGGGTGTCTGGGCGCCCTGTGGCGCGGGAAGATAGGACCTGGCCATTGCCGCTCTGATATCCCATTTCTCGATGTTCAGTATGAACCAGACGCCAAGCTTTGCACCACCAGGGAGTTTCACCGGGGGGCGATGGAACGGTGAAGAATACTCCACGCGATTTTTTCGCATATCCTCTGTCATCATTCATCCTCCTATTCCGATACCATAATGCCCCTGCCACCTCCTTTGTCAAGTCTGTTCACAAAGCGCCCTTTATTCACCATAATGCCCCTGCCACCTCCTTTGTCAAGTCTGTTCACAAAGCGCCCACCCAAATCCACCGGCTAATTCTCGCTTCATTTGTTGACAGCCCTTGTATCGAGGGATATTATTAATTTTTTGTTGCCCCATTATCACAATCTCACACAGGCCTGCACAGGAGGAACGACCATGGTGAAAAGATATGAACGAGAAGAGATCATTGAAAGGCTCAAAACGGAAGTGGACCAGGGCCGGGCCATCTTCAATGCCTTTGCGGGAACGGGCATTTCCGCCAAATTTTCTGAGGCAGGCGGATCCGACATGATTACGACCCATATCCTTGCGAGGTTTAGAATGGTTGGCCTCTCCTCCATGGCAGGCTATCTCTCCATTGCGGATGCCAACGCCGTGACCCTGGAGCTTGGAAAAAGGGACATCATACCGGTGATCAAAGAGGTCCCTGTTTTTGCCGGACTGCTTGGCACCGATCCCACCCGAAACATGGAGACCTTTCTGGACGAAATCATTGCTGCGGGTTTTTCAGGCCTGCTCAATTGTCCTACCATCGCCCTCATTGACGGCAATTTTCGCCAGGTGCTGGAGGAGACCGGACTGACCTTTGACAAAGAGGTTGAAATGACGGCCATCGCCCACAGAAAAGGCCTTTATACCACGGCCTTTGTTTCCAATCCTGAGGAGGCCCTCAAGATGCTGGATGCAGGCTGTAATAATATCATTGCCCATGGCGGCAATACCAGTGGCGGAACCATCGGCTCCACTACCGTAACACCCCTCGACGAAATGGTGGGTCTTGTTCAGGGGATTATCGATGTCGTGAAGGACAAAAAGCCCGAGACCATCGTCACCTGCCATGGCGGTGCCACCGTGACACCTGAGGATGTTCAGTATCTTCTGGACAAATGCAATGGTCTGGACGGTTATGTGGGTGGGTCCACAGCAGAACGGCTGCCCGTGGAGGTATCCATCACAGCGGCAATAAAGGCATTTAAGGACACGAAAATCAAAATTTGAAGTTCATTTGAAAAGAGAGGATGGAAGAAGGTGGACGAAGAGACAAAAAAACTCATAGAAGAAGCAGGACGTAAGGCCATAGAAAATAGGCGAAAAGGATTTCATTGCAGTGAATCTACCTTCTTGGCCATAAATGAGACCCTCAAGATCACCGATCCTTCTATGGTGAAGTTAGCGACTGGATTTCACGGCGGAGGAGGGACACATCTTCTCGTACCGGATGCTAATATGAATGAAGTGTTGGAGAAAATCGCATCAGGAAAGGACACGCGCCCGCCTGAGGAACGGGAAATAGTCCAGGTGGGACACCTTTGCGGGGCTCTGGCAGCCGGACTTATGTGTATTGGCTTCCTCTATGGCAGAACCTCTGCCACAGACGATCTCACCTGCCCCGATGAACTGGCATACGAGCTTCACAGGAGATTTTCAGAAGAATTCGGAGAAAAGGAATGCAACCCCCTCCGTGAAAAATGGATTCCCCTGAGCCACAACCGTACCTGTGAGCCTGTGTACAAGAAAGGAGCTGAATTGGCCGTTGAGTTGATTTTAGAGGCCCATGAATTGGTTCCTGCTTGTGAAAAATATAAAATTTAGCATTTTTTATTTTTTTGAGAGGCAGGGTGCCTCTCTGAAACCGATAACACGTTTCAATGAACGGAGATGATGATATGAAAGTTGATCTCACAATCGCGGGAGGAAAAGTCGCCACACCCAGCTGCATTTTTGAAGCGGATGTCTATGTCAAGGACGGAAAGGTCCTGGCCGTAGGTAAGGTGGATGGTGTAACAGCGGACCGGGAAATCGATGCCGATGGCCTGCTTGTGATGCCCGGCGCGGTGGACGGCCATGTCCACATGATGGACCCGGGCCACACCGATCGGGAGGAGTTCAATACGGGAACCGCCGCTGCTGCAGTCGGCGGCGCCACCACGGTTATCGAGCACCATCGAACCGAACCGCCGGTGTTGAATGCAAAGCTGTTCAAGGAAAAGGTGGACTATTGTGGGCCAAAGGCTGTAGTCGACTTTTCATTCATGGGCGGTGCCGTCCCTGACAATCTCAACGAACTCAAGGGTATGTGGGATGCAGGGGCCGTGGCCTTCAAGACCTTTACCTGCGCCCTTCACGGAGTAATCCCCATGCCCCCCGGAAACCTTCGAGAACTCTTTAAAACCCTGGCAACATTTGACGGCACCACCCTTATCCATGCCGAGGATGATTCCGTGCTTCGTGTCAACGAGCAGTTGCTGCGGGCGTCGGGCCGAAAGGATTATATGACAGTGGCGGAGTGGCGATCCGAAGATGCCGAGATGGTGGCAATCATGACAGCGGTGCACCTGGCAGGACAAACCGGTGCACGGGCCATCTTCGCGCATGTAAGCCTCCCCGATTCCCTTTACCTTATTCAGGAGGCAAAAGCGGAAGGCATTCAGGTCTTTGCAGAAAGCTGCCCCCAGTACATGTATATGAGTCATAAGGATCTGGTTGAAAAAGGGCCCTGGCTCAAGTTCGCCCCTGCTGTCCGCAGTGCTGAAGCCGCTGAACAGATGTGGGTGGAATTGGAGATGGGGAATATCGATATGATTTGTACGGACCACTGCCCCTTCCCCAAAGAGGAAAAGGCCGCCGGCATTGACGATATCTGGGAAGCGCCCTATGGGATTCCAGGCATCGACACCACCATGCGCCTCATGCTCAACGGGGTGAATCAGGGAAAGGTGAGTATGGAACGGCTGGTTCGGGTCATGTGTGAAAATCCGGCAAGGCTCTACGGACTTTACCCCCGCAAGGGGTGCCTCCTTCCGGGCGCTGACGCCGACATCCTTCTGCTGGATATGAACGCCAAGGACACCATCAGCAATGACGACATCGTATCCAAGTGCGGCTGGACACCCTATGACGGGATGGAAGCCCAGGGGAAAGTGGCCATGACTATCCTGCGGGGCACGGTCGTGGCCGAAAACGGCCGTCCGGTCGGAGAACCGGGATATGGTGAATTTGTTCCCCGCCTTGGTGCGGAATAGAGAAGGAGAATCAAAATGAGAAAAGTTCTTGTTATCGACAGTACCTATGAGACCTGCCGGGAAGCAGTAGACCAGGCCTTTGAGGCCTTCCCCATTGATGTGCGCGGCAAGAAGGTGGCCGTAAAGATGAATGCCCTCAAGGCGGGGGACCCACACACCCATGCCTATGTGACGGATTACAGGATATTGAGGGCGGTTCTTGAAAAATTGGAAACCATGGGCCCGGGTGAAATTGTTGCGGGGGACTCTGTGGGCACCGAATCCTATGGCAACTCAGAGTACGTTTTCGAACAGACCCGCCTCAAGGAAACAGCGGGATCCTATTACCGGAATTTCAACAAGAACCTAAAAGTCCTGGAACTGGAGAAACCCTTTAAAAGGAAGGTGGCCGTACTCAAGGATGTGGTGGATGCGGATGTCTATATTTCCGTGCCAAAGATGAAGACCCACGGGCTCACTATTCTGAGCGGTTCGGTCAAAAACAATTTCGGGCTCCTCACTGGCGCCCAGAAGGCCTGGTATCACTACAACTCCATAAAACCCGAGGTCTTTGCAGAAATCCTGATTGAGATGTACAAGGTGAGACCGCCCGACCTGGTGATCATGGACGGCATCATGGCTATGGAGGGATACGGTCCATCCTCCCCCGAGGTACGATGGGTGAACAAGGTTGTGGCATCAGACAATGCTGTGGCCCTGGACACGGTGCTCGCCAAAATCATCGGCTTCCAGGTAGAGGATGTCCCCTACCTGCGATTGGCCAGGGCAATGGAACTGGGCGAGACCGACCTGAGCGCCATCGATGTCATCGGGGATGCCACTACCATTGAAGACTACCATCGTCCGGGACCGCCTGAAGCAAGCTACAGCTATCGGGCCGGGATAGGGAGCGGTTCAACGAGTATTGTGTTCTACCGGGAACGGGTTTCCTACCGTCCTGACATTTCTGCTGAGAAGTGCCAACACGCCGAGGGGTGTTCCTCCTGTGTGGATGTGTGTCCCACAAATGCGCTGAGTAAAGGGACGGGAACACCTCTTTTGGAGTCTTCTGAATGTATCTTATGCAGCGCCTGCAGGGAGGTATGTGAATTCGAGAGTCTGGAGTTTGCTCCGGATGAAGCACTGATGGAGTCCCTCGAAAAGCAGGAAGCCGCGAGATAGGGAAAGGAAAGGAACATGAAACAAAAAGTCGGCGTCATTGGATTGGGCATCATGGGATCGGCCATGTCGGCCAATCTCTTGAAGGATGGATTTTCTGTCATCGGTTATGACGTGGTCCCGGAGTGTGTTGAGGCACTCAAGACAAAAGGGGGGATTGGAGCGGGTTCCTGCAAAGAGGTCGCCGCTGAATCGGACGTGGTGATCACTTCCCTCCCCAGCGTAGAGGCATTGCAGGAGGTCGTGTCGGGGGAGAATGGTATCCCGGGGGGTGCGAAAAAAGGCCTGGTGGTGATTGAAACTAGTACCCTCCCCCTGGACGCCAAGCAGGAAGCCTATGACGCACTGATAAAGGCCGGGGTGGAATTGTTGGACTGCCCCCTCAGTGGGAGCGGGGTATCGTTGCCTACACCAGCGGCAGCGAAGAAGCGTGTGAGAATTGTCAACCCGTCTTTCACGGTATTACCCGCGCCAATTATTACGTGGGGGAGTTCGGCATGGGCATGAAAATGAAATTCGTGGCCAACCTCCTTGTCACAATACACAATGTGGCCGCGGCAGAGGCCTTTGTGCTGGGGATGAAGGCCGGACTGGATCCGGAACTCATTCACAAGGCCATCAGTGACGGCGGGGGATCTTCCCGAATGTTTGAGGTGAGGGGCCCCCTCATGGTCGCCGGCAAGTATGACGAGCCCACCATGAAAGTGGATCTTCACCAGAAGGATGTCAAAATCATTACCGCCTTTGCAAACGAGCTCCAGTGCCCAACCCCCCTCATGGCTGCGGCGGCCCAGATCTATACGGCGGCCAATGCCAAGGGATGGGCGAAAGGGGATACCGCGGCGGTTTGTGCAGTGATGGAGGACATGGCCGGGTTAAAGAGGTAAAGACACAGGGGAGGAAATTATGGAGAAAAAAATTGCTGTTTTGGGAACCGGCGCCATTGGGTGCAGCGTTGGGGCCGATTTGACCAAGGCGGGATATGATGTGGTGATCATTGACCAGTGGCCCGCCAATATAGAGGCCATGAAGGCCAAAGGTCTCAAGATCACCATGCCGGATGAGGTTCTGGAAACACCGGTGAGGGCCTATCACCTGTGCGAGGTGTGTTCCCTCAATGAATCCTATGACATCGTTCTTCTCACGGCAAAGTCCTATGACAGCTGCTGGATGGCGGAGTTCATCAAACCCTATATAAAAGAGGAGGGCGGCTACCTGGTATCCCTTCAGAACAGCCTCAACGATGAGTGGATTGCCCCCATCATCGGGTATACACGGGATGTGGGTTGTGTGGTTGAACTGTCCGGTGAAATTTTTGAGCCGGCCGTGGTCCAGCGCAACACGACACATGAGGGGACCTGGTTTGCGCCGGGCGAACTCCATGGAAGGATCACCCCTCGTGTCGAGGAGGTTGCGGAGATTCTCCGGCATGTAGGCGAGGTGGATATCACCACAAACATCTGGGGCGCCAAATGGACCAAGCTCATTGCCAACTCCATGTTGCAGGCCCCAATCGGTATCGTCGGTCTCAAGGAAATGGAGGCAAGCCAAATACCCCAGGTGTTCGAT
>JAFDIX010001001.1 GCA_019307805.1 Deltaproteobacteria bacterium
GTCGTCGTTGGCAACTAAAAGTTTGCAGATGGATTTACGAGGTATCCTGCACCTCGGCATGCACCTCAGGTTTCGCAACCCACGTCGAAGCCAGGTCGCCCCCTAAGAACAGTTAATAAGATAGCACAAAATGGTGAAAGTTCCGGCCTTGATTTTCATCGTCTGAGTCCCCATTAATGCGGAACGGGAGGGGCGTATTATCTTCCATAGCGGTTAATCGGGTTAGAAAAGGTGTGATTATGTTGCGAATAGGACTGTTTCTGGCGACCAACGCGGCCATCCTGGTGCTGATCAGCGTGGTATTTCAGGTCTTCGGCTTCGAGGGCATATTGGCCGAGAACGGCGTGGACCTGAATCTGCAGGCCCTGCTGGTGTTGTCTGCCGTGATTGGTTTTGGCGGCTCCTTTATCTCGCTGGCGATGTCCAAGTTCATGGCAAAGCGTTCCATGGGAGTCAAAATAATTGAGCAACCGGCCAACAGTTCCGAGCGCTGGTTGGTGGATACGGTTAAGCGCCAGGCACAGATGGCCCGTATCGGCATGCCGGAGGTCGGTGTCTTTGACTCGCCGCAGCCGAATGCCTTTGCGACCGGTATGCGGCGCAATAGTGCACTGGTTGCCGTGAGCACAGGGCTGCTGCAACAGATGAGTGCCGATGAAGTTGAGGCCGTGCTGGCACACGAGATCACCCATGTCAGTAACGGCGACATGATCACAATGGGTTTGATACAGGGCGTGGTGAATACCTTTGTGATTTTCCTCTCAAGGGTCATCGGCCATGTGGTTGACCGGGTGGTGTTCAAGACCCAGCGCGGTTACGGGCCGGCCTATTTTATTACCTCTATCGTTGCCCAGATTTTTCTGTCGTTTTTCGCGTCAATGATTGTCAGGTGGTTTTCACGCCGGCGGGAATATCGCGCCGATGCCGGGGGTGCCTCGCTTGCCGGGTCTGGCAAGATGATTGGGGCCTTGCAGGCTTTACAAAGAGAGCATGAGCCCCATGACCTGCCGGGTGAATTTGCTGCTTTTGGTATTGCCGGTGGTCTGGGTAGTGGTTTCAAGAAGCTGTTTATGACCCACCCGCCATTAGAGGAGAGGATTGCAGCCTTGCAGGCCGCTGCATAAGCAGCTGCGATCAGGGCTGGGTCTTCAGCGCAGGTTCATCCGGGAACATCTCACGCAGGTCATCATGGGACAAGGCCTCGCCTTTTTCCTCAAAACGCTGCCAGATCTTCTCCCAGCGCTCGTCATCAAACCAGAATCCGGCAGGAAGAATGCAGACCGGCTCACGCCGGTGGTCGGTTATTACCCGGGGTTCTTTCAGTTTTCCGGACATTTGGGTATTAATGAATGTTTCTGTGCGTCTTGATAAGATACAGGACAATCCAGACAGTTTAATACATTCATTTACTCAAGCTGCATTTGCTGGAGTCTTGAGCCAGGGAAATTCTGATTAATTCCAAAACTGTCATTCCCGCGGAAGCGGGAATCCAGGGAATCCAGGGAATTAACAACATGGATTCCCGCTTCCGCGGGAATGACGAATAAATCAGAGCCCCCTGGGGAATTGCAAAAAAAGGGTTTATAAATGCTGGAAAATGTTCCCCTGTTTTCCGGGCTGCCGAAAGAAGCATTGGCCAAGATCGAGCAGCACGGGACAGTCAAGTCCTACAAGAAGCATGTCATCGTCATCAACCAGGATGATGAGACCTATTCCCTGTATATCATCCTCAAGGGCAGCGGTCATCAACCAGGATGATGAAACCTATTCCCTGTATGTCATCCTCAAGGGCAGCGTCAAGGTCTTTGTCAGTGGTGAAGACGGGCGTGAGGCGGTGCTTAATCACCAGCAGGCCGGTGATTATTTTGGCGACCTTGCCCTGATCGACAAGCAGCCGCGCGTGGCCTCGGTGATGACTACGGAACCGTCAAAATTCATGATTATCTCCCGCGAGGACTTTTTGAAATGCCTGTCGAAAAATCCGGAGATTGCGATCAACCTGATCAAGCCGATGACCAGCCGTATCAGGATG
>JAFDIX010000315.1 GCA_019307805.1 Deltaproteobacteria bacterium
TCATCACGGCGGCCTTGACAGGGGCGGTCCACACCCCCACCATGTCCCCCTATCTCCCCATTACCCCCCAACAGCTCATTGATGAAGCAGTCGCGGTTCATGAGGCAGGTGGTGCAGTCGCCCACCTGCACGTGAGGGACCCGGAGAGCGGGTACCCAACGGCCGATCAGGAGGTATTCCGAGAAATCGCGACCGAGGTGAAGAAACGCTGTGACATCATTCTGTGCACCACTACGGGAGGTCGGCTGGGTGAACCGGTGGAGAAGAGGGTGCAAGTTGCATCTACTTTAA
This sequence comes from Deltaproteobacteria bacterium, assembly GCA_019307805.1. GTDB lineage: Bacteria > Desulfobacterota > DSM-4660 > Desulfatiglandales > HGW-15 > JAFDIX01. Next base: position 292 of record JAFDIX010000315.1, read on the forward strand.
GGCCGGAAATGGCTTCCCTGAATGCGGGTTCGTTGAATTTCGGTCTCTTTCACGTAGTAGACAAACACGACAAGTGGGATAATGATTGGGAGAAGGAGTATCTTGAAGCTACGGAAGATTTCATCTTTCCCAATACATTCAAAACAATCAGGGAGTTTCTCACTGTTTTCGGTCAGACCGGGACCAAACCGGAATTCGAAATCTATGATGTGGGCATGATCAACAACGTGGCCTTTGCCATCGAGGCCGGATGGGTGCAGGAGCCGGTCTATTTACAATTCGTTTTGGGAATCCTGGGCGGCATGCCCGCCATTCCGCAAAATTTGGGTTTTCTCATAGAGACTGCGCGCAGGACCATAGGTGATTTTGAATTTTCGGTCTGTGCCGCGGGAAGGAACCAGTTCCGCCTCTGTACCCAGTCCCTTGTCTTTGGCGGCCATGCCCGTGTAGGCCTGGAGGACAATCTCTATCTGGAAAAAGCAGTGCTGGCAAAAAGTAATGCCGAACAGGTTAAAAAGATGATTCGCATTGTTCGAGAACTGGGGATGGAGCCCGCAACCCCGAATGAGGCCAGGGACCTGTTGCATTTAAAGGGCCTCGACAAGGTAGCCTTTTGAAGTACCTATCTTTACTTTCAAGAAGGAGGTTTGAGTTTGGCCATGATGACTGCCGAGCAATATGAGGAAAGTCTGCGCAGGTTGAATCTGATGGTGTATATGTTTGGTAACCGCGTGGAGAACGTTGTGGAAGACCCCATTATTCGGCCTTCCATGAACGCCGTTGCAAAAACATACGAAATGGCCAACCTGCCGGAGTCCCGGGATATCATGACCGCCACTTCTCATATCACGGGCAAGACCATTAACCGCTTTACCCATATTCATCAAACCATTGAAGATCTGGTAAATAAAAGCAAAATGGGAAGGCTGCTTGGGCGTGCCACCGGCTGTTGCTTCCAAAGGTGCGTAGGCATGGACAGCTTAAATGCCCTGTCCATCGTTACCTATGATATCGATGAAAAATACGGTACCCAGTATAATAAACGGTTTTTGGAATACCTCGAATACGTCCAGGATGGGGATCTCACCTGTGATGGGGCCATGACCGATCCCAAGGGTGACCGAAGCCTGCCCCCACACAAACAGCGTGATCCGGATCAATATGTCCATGTGGTGGAAGAAAGGGAAGATGGTATCGTGATAAGGGGTGCCAAGGCACATCAGACAGGTGCTGTGAACTCCCATGAGATCATCGTGATGCCCACCATCGCCTTGAGTGATGAAGACAAGGACTATGCCGTCTCTTTCGCTCTGCCAAGTGACACGGAAGGGATCATCTATATCATAGGAAGGCAGTCCTGCGACACGCGGAAACTGGAAGAAGAGACCATTGACGTGGGCAACATCTTGTATGGAGGGCATGAGGCCCTTGTGGTATTTGATAATGTTTTTGTTCCCTGGGAACGGGTCTTTATGTACAAAGAATATGATTTCGCGGCATCACTCGTAGAAAAATTTGCCTCCTACCATCGTCAAAGCTATGCTTGCAAGGTGGGCGTCGGTGATGTCTTGATCGGGGCCTCGCAGCTTGTTGCGGAGTATAATGGTGTTGAGAGGGCCTCACACATAAGGGATAAGATTGTCGAGATGAATCACCTCAACGAGACCCTCTACTGCGGATGCCTTGCCTGTGCCACCGAGGGGCACAGGGAACCCAGCGGGACATACGCGGTCGACACCCTGCTGGCCAATGTACACAAACAAAATGTAACCCGTTTTCCCTATGAGCTTTCCAGGCTTGCCCAGGATATTGCCGGCGGGCTCATGGTTACCATGCCGAGCAGCAGCGACTTCAAGGCGCCGGAAACAAAAAAATGGTTGAAAAAGTATTATAAAACCAGGCGCGGCATACCGACTGAAAACAGGATGCGTATTTTAAGGCTCATTGAAAATTTGACCCTTGGCACGGCCGCTGTGGGTTATCTGACGGAATCCATGCATGGCGCGGGATCACCACAGGCACAAAGAATCATGATCTCCAGGACCGTCGATTTGGAAGCAAAAAAAAGAGCTGCGAAGAAACTTTGCAACATCGCTGAGTGAATGTGAGCATATAAGTAAAGGAGAGGAATATGCGCATACTTGATGATGATCAAAAAATGTTTGTGGACCAGGTCCGAAGGATGGTCACGGAAAAAGTCGCACCGCGCGCCGCTGAAATCGACAGGACCGGCGAGTTCCCATGGGATTTAAAAGATGTATTCCAGGAAATGGGACTCATGGGCCTGAGTGTCCCGGAAGAGTACGGTGGATGTTACCAGGGCCACCTTTACCTCTGTTTGGCGGTAGAGGAAATAGCCAGGGCCTGTGTTTCATCCTCCCTTATTGTCCAGGTCCAGTCATTGGGCTGGGAGCCCATACTCATCGGGGGTTCTGAAGAGCAGAAAAAAAAGTACGGACCCTTGGTTGCCTCCGGCAAGGCCTTGACTGCCTATGGTTTGACCGAGGCTGGGGCCGGGTCGGATGCCGCCGCCATGAATACCAAGGCTGTTAAATCGGGAGACAAATATATCATCAACGGATCCAAATGTTTTATCAGCAACGGCCCCATCGCCGATGTGGTAAGCCTCTTTGCCATGACGGACAGTTCCAAGGGTGTCAAAGGGATCAGTGGTTTCATCGTGGAAAAGGAGTATCCCGGCTTCTCTGTGGCCAAATGGGAATCAAAGGCGGGGATTAAGGGCTCCCCAACCGGCGAGCTGGTATTCGAGGATATGGAGGTTCCTGCTGAAAATCTTATTGGTCAGGAAGGAAAGGGTTTTATCTATGCCATGAAAACCCTGGACACCTCAAGGCCTGTCATTGCCGCGCAGTCTGTTGGTCTGGCACAGGGCGCCCTGGAGCAGGCCATCTCATATGCGAAAGAACGGGTCCAGTTCGGCAGGCCTATAAGCAAATTTCAGGGCATGAGCTGGATGTTGGCGGATATGGCGGCCAAGCTTGAAGCTGCCAGGGCCTTGACCTACCTTGCTGCGGACATGGTGGATGTCGAAGATCCGCAGAAGACCTACATGTCGGCATGCAGCAAGCTCGTGGCCTCGGATATGGCCATGCAGGTCGCCACCGATGCCCTTCAGGTCGCCGGTGGGTACGGCTACATGACGGAATTCCCCTTTGAACGCATGATGCGGGATGCGAAAATCACCCAGATCTATGAAGGCACGAACCAAATACAAAAACTGATTATTTCTCGCGAATTATTAAGTAAATAATGGAGAATGCCTATGGTCGGAAAGACAATCGATCAACTCAAAATTGGAGACAAGGCCCAATTCGCCAAAACCATCTCCGAATCGGATATCTATCTTTATGCAGGATTGACAGGGGATTTTAATCCGGCGCATATCAACACCATCTATGCGGAGAAAACGCCTTTTAAAACCCGGATTGCACACGGTATGCTTCTGGGGGGATTCATCTCGGCCGTCTTGGCCAATCAATTGCCGGGGCCGGGAACGATCTACATCAGTCAGGGATTGAATTTCCTGGCGCCTGTCAGGATAGGCGATACGATCACCGCGGAAGTGGAGATCGTTGAAATATCGGCAGAAAAAAAACGTGCGAGAATAAAGACTACTTGTATTAACCAGGATGGCAAAGTGGTGGTGGACGGAGAGGCCATAGTGAGCCCACCCAGGCCGGCGAGTAAACCCTAATAATAATTACAGGGCCCCGTTTCAGCCGGCCAGGGTCCCGCCGTCCACTGCAAGAATATGTCCCGTGACCATCTCACTGGCCCGGGATGCGAGAAAAACAGTGACTCCTACGAAATCCTCCGGCTCGGCCACTCTTCCTATGGGGATCCTGGCGACGTATTCGTTATATGATTCTTCATTGCTGAGAACGGGCTCTGTGAGTGCCGACCAGAACATACAGGGAGCGATGCAGTTCACCCGGATATTGTATTTGGCCCACTCGAACGCGAATTGTTTGGTCAAATAGTGAACCGCCGCCTTGCTTGTCCCGTAGCCGGAATACCCGCCTTCGTGGGCGTGGTAACCGCGTATGGACCCCACCGTTATGATGTTGCCGCCTGATCCCTGTTTTATCATCTCTTTGGCAACCTCTCTGCAGCAAAGCAGGGTTCCCTTGACATTGATGTCCATTACCCTTTCCCAGTCTTCAATGGGGAGCTCCACGACCGGCGCCCTCTGGGCAATGCCGGCGCCGTTAAACAGGATATCAATCTTACCGAATTCATCCATGGTGCGGTTTACCACCTTCTCAACGCTCTCCGGATCCGTTACATCGCAGAAAATCGGCAGGGCCCTTCTTCCCATTTCCTGAATCTCCCGGGATACCTCCTCGAGTACGG
>JAFDIX010000316.1 GCA_019307805.1 Deltaproteobacteria bacterium
GGCGAATACTGTCTGCCGTGCCGCGATACCAGTCCAGTCCTATGCGTTGCTGGGGCGGCACAAGCTTGAGAAAATGCCCGAGCTTGTGACTGAAAATATTCCAGCCGGCCTCCAGATGATCATTGAGTGACTGGGATTTGTATTGGGGCAGGACGATAATCCTGTAGATTCCCGAGTTGACGCAGTTACTCAAGGTGAAATCGATGAGTCGATAGATCCCACCAAAGGGCACGGCCGGTTTGGTGCGGTCGCCGGTGAGAGGCATGAGTCTCTCACCCTTCCCACCAGCCATCACAAATGCTAGAGTCTCTTTCATCTTCTCCTCCGGGGTACCCTCTTAAAGAAAGCATAATGTCGTTTGGACCGTAACCCAAGTCTTAACAGTCTGAGCCATCCGCCCCAACAATCTGCTCGTCAATATTCCCTTAACTGAGATACCTTTTCCATTATTAATCATGATACTATGGTTTTTAAAAAATTGATGTCAAGTTTAAGTTACACCATTATCCCAGCGAGACAGGAGTGCCCCTTCGTCTCTGGAAAGCAGTGATTGACCAGTCCTATCAAGCAAGCTAGAATAACCCACTTTGCCGCGGATATTCAAGGTTGCCAGGAAATCATGCTGTCTGAAAAAATGAAAATCCTCTTTCTCTCACCTGAGGCTACACCATTTGCAAAGACCGGCGGATTGGCGGATGTTGCCGGGGCCCTGCCTCTGGCATTAAAAGGCCTTGGAATGGATGTCCGGCTCGTCCTGCCCCTTTACCGCACAGTGCGAAACGGAGATTTTGACATTTATCCTTTGGGGGAAGACTTGGAAATCCCCATGGGAAAACAACGTCTCAAGGCGGGAATCCGGGGATTCCGGACAGAAGAGGGGGTGCCTGTTTATTTTATTGAGCGGGAGGATTTCTACGACCGGCCCCATCTCTACGGAAACGAGAAAGGGGACTATTATGATAATTTTGAACGGTTCGTATTTTTTTCTAAAGCAGCGTTGAACATTTTAGAAAAGATTTCCTTCAAACCGGATATTATTCATTGCCATGATTGGCAGACCGGACTGGTTCCCTGCATCATCCGGGAATCATCAGCGTCTGCTTTCCATGCAGACATCCCAACAGTCTTTACCATCCATAACCTGGGGTACCAGGGAAATTTTTCAGAAGAAAAAATGTCCTTGACCGGCCTGAGAAGGGGGGATTACTTTCACCCGGAAGGCCTCGAGTTCTGGGGAGAGATCAGCCTGCTCAAAGCGGGAATCAATTATTCCAATGCAATCACCACGGTCAGCCCCACCTATGCCAGGGAGATCAGGAAATCGGAATATGGTATGGGTATGGAGGGGGTTCTTGAAAAAAGAAAATCGGTACTGCACGGCATACTCAACGGTATTGATTACCATCAATGGGATCCTGCTGAAGACAGTGACATCTCTGCCAAATACTCTCCCTCCTCAATGGAGGGAAAGGCCCTTTGTAAGACGTCCTTGATCGATGAGATGGGATTGGATGGATCCCTTAAGGATCGACCTTTGATCGGGATGGTCTCCCGGCTGGACAAACAGAAAGGGCTCGATTTGTTCCTGGAAATCCTGGATGAGGTCCTGGCCCTGGATGTGGGTCTGGTCGTTCTGGGTTCAGGCAATGAGGAAATTCAGGCAGGTCTCCTGGGTGTTTCGCGAAAAAACCCGGGGCGGTTTAGTCTTCGACTCGGGTTTGATGAGCTTCTGGCCCATCGCATCATTGCCGGTGCGGATATGTTGCTCATCCCTTCCCGATATGAGCCCTGCGGCCTCACCCAGATGTATGCCTTGAAATACGGTACCGTCCCCGTAGTAAGGGCGACCGGCGGATTGGATGACACTGTCGTTCCATTTAACCCTAAAAACGGAAAAGGGAACGGCTTTAAGTTCAGAGCCTACACCGGGCGGGCCTTTTTCACCACTATCAAGAGAGCTGTTGCCCTTTATCGCAATCCCAAGGCATGGAAGAACCTTATGGTAAACGGCATGAAAGAGGACTTTTCATGGCCCCGTTCCGCAGGGGTCTATATGGCACTGTATGAATCGGTGGCAAGGGGCCGCTAAAAAAGGAATCGGTGACGACAAATGAACGCAGAAAATCTGGTGCTTTACGAGACAAGCCCCATTACAGATGATGACGTTTTTCTTTTCAATGAGGGGAGCCACTTCCGCCTTTATGAAAAGTTGGGCGCACACAGCCTTAGCCATGAAGGTATTCGCGGAGTATTCTTTGCGGTGTGGGCGCCTGATGCGGAGAATGTTTCTATCATGGGGGATTTTAATGGTTGGAACAGGGGCGCCCATGTACTCAGACCCAGGGGAGAATCCGGTATTTGGCAGGGCTTTATCCCGGGCCTGGGGCAGGGGGACGTTTACAAGTATTATGTCCAGTCCAGATACAATGGATACAGAGTGGAAAAGGCGGATCCATTTGCCTTTTTCAGTGAGGTTTCACCCAAAACAGCTTCGGTTGTTTGGGATCTTTCCTATGGGTGGGGAGATCAGGACTGGATGGAGCTAAGAAAAAAGCGTAATGGATCCAACGCGCCCATCTCTATTTATGAGATGCATCTGGGATCCTGGATGCGGATTCCGGATGAGGGCAACCGATTCCTCACATACAGTGAGATGGCGCCGAAGCTTGCCCAGTACCTCCAGGAAATGCACTTTACGCACGTGCAACTTCTCCCTGTGATGGAACACCCCTTCTACGGTTCCTGGGGATACCAGTGCACCGGCTACTTTGCACCCACCAGCCGCTATGGCAGCCCTCAGGAGTTCATGTATCTCATCGACATTCTGCACCAGCATGGCATAGGTGTGATACTCGACTGGGTGCCTTCCCACTTCCCAAATGACGAGTACGGGCTGGGTTTTTTCGACGGCACCCATCTCTATGAACACGGGGATCCCAAAAAAGGGTTTCACCCGGACTGGGAGACTCTCATTTTCAATTATGGCCGCAAAGAAGTGCAGAGTTTCCTCATCAGCAGTGCACTGTTCTGGCTGGACAAATACCACGCAGACGGGTTGCGTGTGGATGCTGTGGCCTCCATGCTTTATCTGGATTACGGCCGTGAGGAAGGGGAGTGGATACCAAATGACCACGGCGGAAATGAAAATCTGGAAGCTATTGAATTTTTGCGTCGGTTCAATGAAGAGGTCTATCGCCGCTTTCCTGATGTCCAGACCATTGCCGAGGAATCCACGGACTGGTCCATGGTATCCCGTCCCACCTATGTGGGAGGGTTGGGGTTCGGCATGAAATGGGACATGGGCTGGATGCACGACACATTGGAGTACATGTCCCGGGACTCGGTCCATAGAAAGTACCACCACGACAAGCTGACTTTTCGAATGATCTATGCCTTTCACGAAAATTTTGTCCTTTCCCTGTCCCATGATGAGGTGGTTTATGGAAAGGGATCCCTTTTGAGGAAAATGCCCGGGGATGATTGGCAAAAATTTGCCAATTTGAGAGTCCTCTTCGGGTACATGTTTGCGCAACCAGGAAAAAAACTTTTTTTCATGGGAGGAGAGTTCGGGCAGTGGAATGAGTGGTATCACGAAGCAGGCCTTGATTGGCATTTGCTCGATGAACCCCGTCACAAGCAGCTGCAACGCTGGGTCGCGGACCTGAACCGATTCTATCAAAATGAGCCCGCCCTTTATACACTGGACTTTGACCCTGCCGGATTCCAGTGGATCGATTGCAATGATTCCCAGCAAAGCAGCCTGAGCCTCCTTCGCCGGGGAACCAATCATGAGGACACACTCATTATCGCCTGTAATTTTACCCCGGTGCCTCGTCATCATTACCAAATTGGCGCGCCTGAGAAAGGACCATGGAAAGAGGTGCTCAATAGTGATGCAAAAGAATACGGCGGCAGTGGTCAAGGAAATCTGGGTCGGGTGGAATCAACATCACTCCCATTTCACGGCCTTCCATACTCCATCACGGTCACACTGCCGCCTTTGGCCATAACCTATTTCAAGTGGGAAGGGGAGAGTCGGGTGGCTGAATAACCGCCCGACATTATCTCTCGACGTTATTCATTTAAACAAATTATTATGGAAACGTAACGACTCAGGTTCACGGTTCAAGAGTTCACAGTTCCACGGTTCACGGTTAAAAAAGGATGAACATATACCAGTATGAAGATAAGGCAACCAACCGTGAACCTTGAACGGTGAACCTGACAACCTGAGTAGTTACAAGGAAACATGGAAAGATATATCTGTATTCATGGACACTTTTATCAACCCCCCCGCGAGAATCCCTGGCTGGAGGAAATCGAGGTCCAGGATTCTGCACACCCCTATCATGATTGGAACAAAAGGATTACGGCGGAGTGCTATGCCACCAACTCCAAATCCCGCATCCTGGACGGGCAAAAACGCATTGAACAAATCGTCAACAATTATGCGAAGATAAGCTTTAATTTCGGCCCAACCCTCCTTTCCTGGATGGAGAAAGAGGCCCATGACGTCTATGGCGCCATCCTGGAGGCAGATAAAGAGAGCCGGCTGAATTTTTCAGACCATGGTTCTGCCATTGCCCAGGCGTATAACCATGTGATCATGCCCCTGGCAAGCGCACAGGACAAATACACACAGATTCTCTGGGGTATCCGGGACTTGGGGTATCCGGGACTTTGAGCACCGTTTTGACCGTGAGGCAGAGGGAATGTGGCTGCCGGAAACTGCGGTTGATCTCGAAAGCCTGGACATGATGGCTCAACTGGGCATCTCTTTCACCATTCTCGCACCCCATCAGGCAGGGCGCGTGAGGCGGATCGGGGAAGAAGAGTGGAAGATTATTGAAGAAGGGCATATTGATACCTTGATGCCCTACTCACTTCAATTACCCTCTGGGCGCAGGATAAACCTCTTTTTCTATAACGGTCCCATTTCTCGGGCCGTCGCTTTTGAAAAGCTGTTGAGTAATGGGGAAATGTTTGCGCAGCGGCTCATGGGAGGCTTCATTGAAGGGGAAGAACGTCCGCAACTGGTTCATATAGCGACAGACGGTGAAAGCTACGGCCACCACCACCGCTTCGGGGACATGGCACTTTCCTATGCTCTTCAATACATCGAGGTCCATCACCATGTACGTTTGACCAATTACGGCGAATACCTGGCGCATCATCCCCCCACCCATGAAGTGGAAATACTTGAGAACACCTCCTGGAGCTGTTCCCATGGGATCGAAAGATGGCGTAATGACTGCGGCTGCAATACCGGTGCAAATCCTGGTTGGCGGCAGGCATGGCGTGGGCCCCTCAGGACGTCATTTGACCAGCTATGGGAGGAACTGGCACGAATCTATGAAGAGAGGGCAGGAGCCCTTGTGAAGGATCCATGGGCGGCAAGGGATGACTACATCGGGGTGATTCTCCACCGGTCTTCCGAGAAAACAAAAGCGTTTATAAAGGCCCATGAAGTCCGGAGGCTGAATGATGGAGAAAGCATCCAATTGCTCAAGCTTCAGGAAATGCAGCGGCATGCCATGCTCATGTTCACAAGCTGCGGATGGTTCTTTGACGACCTGTCAGGCATTGAAACGGTGCAGGTCATGCAATATGCTGCCCGTGCCATTCAACTGGCCCAGGAAATTACAGAGCAGATATTGGATCCCCCTTTCCTAAATCATATAAAAGGAGCCAAAAGCAACAAACCCGAATACGGGGACGGTCTGAGTATTTATGAAGAACATGTAAAGCCGGCCATGGCGGATCTCTATACTGTGGCTGCCCACTACGCCATGTGCTCACTCTTTGAGGAGTACAATGCACAGACCGTAATATATTGTTACAGGGTGGAGGAAGAAGAATCACAGGTCTTTGAGTCGGGGAAGGCCAGGTTGATCCTGGGAAAAGCCCGATTCATCTCCGGTATCACACAGGAATCAGTTCTACTGGGTTTTGGCGCCCTGCATCTGGGAGACCACAACCTGACCTGCGGAGTTCATGAATATTCGGGCGCAGAAGATGACGCTTCCATGTTGATGGCAGTTTCCGAACCCTTTGAGAGTGCAGACTTCCCGGAAACCATTCGAAGGATGGCCAAGGTTTTTGGTGAGCCATCCTACGGCCTGAAATCTCTTTTTCGTAATGAAAAGAGAAAAATATTGTACGAGATCCTGGAAACCACCCTGACCGAAGCGGAGTCTGTCTATCGCCACCTTTACGAAGACCACGCTTCTTTGATGCGGTTTCTCAAAGATTCGGGAGTGCCTGCTCCGGGACTGCTTAAAATGGCGGCGGAACTTGTCGTGAATACCGGCCTTCGAAGAGCATTCGAGTATGGGGATTTTGACAGCGAACTTATCCAGAGACTTCTGGATGAGGCACGAACCGAAGGGTTAAATCTGGACGTCACTGCCCTAGAATATGCCTTCAGAAAGACCTTGGAAAGTATTGCGGAAGCCTTCTCTTCCAATACGGAAGATCTCTCCCGGCTTGAAGGGCTGGGAGGGGCTTTGGGAATTCTCGATTGTTTGCCTTTCCAGGTGAACCGGTGGAAGGTTCAAAATATTTTCTACGACATTCTCAAATCGGTCTTCCCTGAAATGAACAAAAAGGCCATGGAAGGTGATAAAACTGCGAAACAGTGGGTTTCTCATTTCACGACGCTGAGAGAAAAATTGAACCTTTTGGGAGCGGAATGATGAGGCGAGGAAGCGGCATTCTCATGCATATCACATCTCTCCCCTCTCGCTTTGGAATAGGGGATATGGGTCCCGGTGCCTATGGGTTTGTTGATTTTCTCTCCGAAACGAAACAGCATTACTGGCAGATCCTTCCCCTTTCTCCAACAGACGTTTTTCACGGGAACTCCCCCTATCACAGTTCTTCAGCATTTGCATTTAATTCCCTGCTTATCAGCCCTGAACTTCTCGTGCAGGACGGATTGCTGGGGGAAGAGCACCTCCAATCCCTGCCCCGGTTTCCGGACAATCATGTGGACTATGGAAGGGTAGAACCCTTTAAGAAAGAGATTCTCGACCAGGCCTACGAGA
>JAFDIX010000317.1 GCA_019307805.1 Deltaproteobacteria bacterium
TTCTTTTTGACTTCCTGGAATATTTCCTTTAAAAACCGAAATCGATTCTCATCGCTGCCGCCCCATGAATCTGTCCTGATATTGAAAAATGGAGACAAAAATTCGCTGATCAAATACCCGTGAGCACCATGAAGCTGAATGCCGTCTGCACCGGCCTCCACTGCCCGCTCTGCAGCAGCGCCGAAGGCTTTTATAATTTCCATGATTTCGTCTTGGGTCATTTCTTTGGGCTTTACGAAATTGACCGGATCCCGCCCCCGGCTTGAAGGTGCTAACGGCGTCTGCCCGGCCAAATCCTTTGTGGTTTGCCTGCCGCAATGGACCAATTGGAATGCAATCCTGCCGTCGGCCTGATGAACGGCATCCACCAGTTTCTTCAGGCCTGCTGTCATACGGTCTTGATGTATAGCCATTTGATATCTATAACCGCGCCCTGACGGATGAACGTTCATCAAACCGGTAATGGCCAACCCCACGCCTCCTTTGGCGAGTTTCTCGTACTTTCTGATAAGCTCATCACTGACCTGGCCGTTTTCCTGGGCCATACATTCATAAGTGGCCGAATTTACAAATCGGTTTGGAAGTTCGACATTTCCAATATTCCTGGGCGTGAAGAGTTTAGACATTTCGTTGCTCCATATATTCCTTTATTATCCGGATGATTTCTTTTCCATATCTCTTGACAAAATAGGGACCCACACCCTGTACCATGTACAATTCATCATCGGAGGTGGGCAGGTCTTCTGCCAGATGGCCCAGGACCCTGTTGGTAAAGATCCGAAAGGCGGGGATTCCCCTTTTCCGGGCCATGCCCATGCGCCACTCTCTCAGATTCTCGTAGAGCTCAGGATTCTCCGAGGCGCCGGATCCGGATCGTCTGATGACTTTGGGGGTGGTTGTTCTCTTTACTGCGGAGGGTCTCTTGCCCCTTGGTTTTTGACCTGTGCCCTGGGATGATACGGCCAGGGACGGGATATCTTCGGGGACAAAGGAGGATCCCTTTTCTGTAAGCTCTGCCCTTTTGTAATGGATAGGCGTTCCATCCTTTTCAAAGGTGGCGTCGCGAAGGATTATCACATCGGCCCTGGCAAGGGACCTGAGAAGGTTTTCAAAGTCCGACCGCGCAAAAGCAGAACCAGGACAGGCAGCACTGTAAAGCCTCCCGGTGCCGAGACCGCTCCCATGCCTCAGGGCGGAGATCACTTTCCCTATGATCCTTTCCTCCTCTCTATCCGGTTTGCGGGACAGGGATGCAATGCAAGTCTCAGGGGCGCAGAAGTCGCACAGGCCGCATGGCCGGCCATGATCCGCCCGGTCACCGAAGTGCCGGACCAGGGAAAGCATGCGGCAGGAAAAGGAGCCGGCAAACCGGGACATCTCATCGATCTGGCTGAGTCGGTGAGCGCTCTGGGCCCTGTATGTGGCAGGCCAGTGGTTGCCCCCCCGGCGCGCCATTTCATCGGCATCAACCAGCGCACCTCCATGGATCCAGAGTTTTTCAATGGCCGTATCAAAGGTCTCCTCTTCCATGTTCAGTTCATCACGCAGTCCTTCCAGGGGTCTTCTCTTCTCGGTCAGCCGATTATAGATCCCATTCAGGGTGTCCTCGGGGGGATAACTTTTTTCATGGAAGAACTGGTGGACGCGTCGGTCGCCATAGGAGTGCAGAAGAATGGCTCGGGAAAGTTTGCCGTCACGTCCCGCGCGACCGATTTCCTGATAATAGGCTTCCAGGCTTCCGGGCAGAGCGGTGTGGATTACGGTACGGACATCGGTCTTATCAATGCCCATACCAAAGGCAATGGTTGCAACGATCCCCTCGAGTTCTCCTGAGAGAAAGGAGGTCTGGACCCTGTCTCTGACCTCTGATGACAGGCCGGCATGGTAGGGGGCCACAGAGAGCACATGTCCAAGCTCATTGGCCAGGTCCTCCGTTTTTTGCCTGGTCGGGGCATAGATAATGGCCGGCCTGCACTCCTTTTTTTGAAGGATCTCTGAGACCTTCCGGGTCCGCTCCGACGGCAGGAGCTCCACCAGTTCAATGGCGATATTCGTTCTCCTGAACCCGTGGATGCACATCTCCGCCCCGTCCATCCCGAGTTGCCGGATGATGTCCTTTTGGACCCTGGGTGTGGCCGTCGCTGTCATGGCGATGATGGGGCTGGGACGCAGGACTGGGAGTCTTTCCCCCAGGAGTCGGTAATCGGGCCTGAAATCATGCCCCCATTGGGATATGCAGTGGGCCTCATCAATGGCAATGAGGATCGGTTTCCGTCTTGCAAGCATCTCGGAAAAGCCCGGTACGGCCAGCCTCTCAGGGGCGATAAAGAGGAAATCCAGGTTTCCGTCAAGGTATTCCCGGCAGACCTGGCGCGATGCAATGGATGTCCGGCCGGAATGAATCCGCGCTGCTTTAAGCCCCTGTTGCTCGAGACCTGCCGTCTGATCCTCCATCAGGGCGATGAGGGGGCTGACCACAAGGGTTGTTCCTCCCCGGGCAATTCCGGGGAGTTGATAGCACAGGGATTTCCCGGATCCTGTGGGCATGACCAGGAGGAGATCCTGGCCCCGAATGACGGATTCACAGACATTTTGTTGAAAGGGCCGGAAGGAACTGAAATGAAACACTTCCTCCAACAAACTTTCCAGGCTTCCGGAATGGGGCTTTCGCCCCCCTTTCCCGTACCCTGCCCCATCAGCCTGTTTCCGCCCAACCGTGACAGGACCCCTGTCTGTCCCGTGGACGGGATCCATGCCCCCGATCCATTCTGCGTCGGGATCAGGTCCAAAATAGTCATCATCTGAATGGGATGGGGGCTCATCAAAGGCGGGCGGGGTTGGAGGTTTCTTTGATTTCCTGGGATCGGTCATTTTTTATAGCCGTAAAAGCCGGATACCCGGGAGCGGGGAGCCCCCTGTCTCCGACAAGACCATCCACAACATTTTCACCGGGACTTTCCACTAACCCTTCGGCAGGGAGATCAGGGTCGAACTGCTTTCCCTACCTTTGGGGCAGGGAAATCTTTCTCTTCTCCGGGTCGCTCTGCTGTCTGTAAAAAACCGCTGTGTGACCGATAACACCCACAATCTCCGAGCCGGTCTCCTGCCCAAGACGTTCGATCAGCGCCGCCTTTTGTTCCTTTTCCTTGAAATCATGATATTTCACCTTGATGAGTTCATGCTTTCCAAGGGCCTGTTCCGCCGACCGCAGGACTTCGGCCGTAAGGTCCTTCTGACCGATCAAGACAACCGGTTTCAGGCTGTGGGCAAGACCTCGCAGGTATTTTTTCTGAAAACCTTCAAGTTTTTTCATCTGAAGAGAGACCTCATTCCCTATTGCCCCGCTTCTTTTCCCGCTTTGCCTGTTTCTTTTCCTTGGCCGATTTTGTTGCCTTCTTTTTGGTATCTTTCTTGGTATCCCTTGATTTTCCCATCTTTATCCTCGTGCTTGAAAGTGGTTTAAGGTGAAGTAAAAAACAAGTTATCTTCTTCTATTCTACTCAGATGACTCTGCCAGGGCAAGGAGAAAGGCGCTGACAGCCTCTTTGTGATCCAGCATCAGGAGCCTGGCGCGACTGCCCGGTCCGAAAATCACCGCCCCCAGCGCCTCTGCATCCACGTCAAGACGCAATGCCAGCAACCTGGGACCGTGACGGCGCAACAATGTCTCCACCTGGCGATAGAAGCGTTCGGCACCGTCATCAGCCATCACCAGAAGGCGTGAGACGCGCGCCCCCCGGGGCACACCGCTATGTCGATCCGCCAGACCCAGCCCCCGATCCTCGTTCGCGAGCCTTGCCGCCGCGCTCTCCAAACCGCGCACCACCCGGCCTGCCCTGCGGGCGTTACGCAGGACTTCTACCAGCCCGGGGCTGAGGGTGCAGGCCGGCACCTCATTTTCACTCCCCTGCCACAGACGCCTGGTGCGGGTGGTCAGGGTGCGGGGAATGTGTTGTCCCCGGGGATCAGCCTCGACCAGCCTGGGCAACCTCAAGGTCTGCCCGTTCAATAGAAACGACGGATTGCCTGTCCCCATCGATAATTTCCCCACAGGAATGCTTCCTTTCATATTACACCCTGGCCTGTTTGAGGAGTGTCAGGTGTAAACAAAATGATCGGCTACTTAATTTTCTTTTTTTCCCCATTTAACTAATCAACCAATCAACGAATAACTGCCCTTTTAATCCTTTCAGCCCCTCCCTGGCCGCCAAAGCTTTAGCGAAGGCGGCTGCCCTCTGCCTCTCTGATACTCTCCAGCTCCTCCCACCTCTCATAGGCCCCTTCCATCTCCTGCCTCAGCTCTTCGACCCTTGCCCGCGCCCGGCTGATCCTGTCCCCCGGGCTCCTGTAGAACTCCGGGGTTGCCATCTGCTCGTACAGCCCCTTCTGCTCCTGCTCCAATATTTCGATGCGCCCGGGAAGGGCCTCCAGCTCTTTCCCCTCCTTGAAGGTGAGCTTCCGGGGCTGTTGCTTTTTCTCCCGGCGTTTCACGGACGGGCGCCCCCTGTCGGGCTCTTTTTTGTCGGCTGGCCCTGGCCGCTGGCGAAGCCAGTCGTCATATCCTCCTGCATATTCCGTGATCACGCCGCCGGCCTCAAACACAAGGGTGCTGGTCACCACGTTGTTGAGGAACGCCCGGTCATGGCTCACGAGAAGTATGGT
>JAFDIX010000318.1 GCA_019307805.1 Deltaproteobacteria bacterium
GGACTCCGTAAATAGACCCCATGGGTTTAGGAATGAAGACCTGTCCCTTCTCACGGCCTTGAGCAGTCCGGCCGCCATTGCCATTGAAAATGCCATGCTCCATTCAGGGGAACCAGGCGGGACATTGCACTGAATTTCCTGCAGCAGGACTTTCGACGAGTCGTTCGACCTTGAGGCCCCTCGGCCATGAGACCTGTCGGCGAGCTCAGGTCGTGCCGCTCTGGGTCGAATGACACTCGACAGGCTCTTCGGCATTAAGCCGTTCGACCCTGGGCTCGCCCTTAGGCCTCACTGCCGAAGGGCAGAGTTCCGAAATGCTCAAGTCGAGCCGCTGCAGGAAATTCACTGGATCATGGTATTGGGAAGATAAAGCACAATTTCAGGAAAAATAGAGACGAGGATGATGCATACCAGCATTGCAATCCAGAAGGGAAGCACCCCACGAGGCTCATCTCCATGACCAGCGTGATGATGACACCGAACCAGATGGGATCAAAAGCCATATCCAGCACCATGGGGTAGACCACGGGGATGGTCAGGACCATGATGGCAAGCCCTTCCATAAAACAGCCCAGGATGATGTATGCCAGTACCAGCAGGGCCAGGATCAGATATCTGTTGAGACCGGCCTCTGTTGCCAGAATGGAGAGTTGATCAGGGATCTGGCTGATGGTCAGGAAATAACCGAAGATGTGGGCACCAATCAAGATCAGGAACACCATGGCCGTGGTTTTGGTCGTCTCGGCCAGGGCGTTATTCAGGTTCCCCCAGGTAAGGCGTCTTTTGACAATGGTTATGACAAAGGCCCCAAAGGCCCCCACCCCGGCTGCCTCGGAGGGGGTAAACCAACCCGTATAGAGCCCGCCGATCACCAGGAAAAAGAGGACGAGGATACTCCAGGTATCCTTGAGGGAGACGATCCGTTCCTTCATGGTAAATTTGGGCCCCGGCGGTCCCAGGGCAGGCTTTATTTTGGTTATTACATAGATCGCCAGGACAAAGAGCCCGCAAAGCAGCACTCCGGGGATGATGCCCGCAATGAACAGTGTTGCAATGGGCTGCTCGGTCAGGATGCCGTAAATGATCATGACCGTACTGGGAGGGATCAGGATTCCCAGGGTGCCGCCCGCGGCGATGCATCCCGTGGCCAGTGAATCATCATACTTGAAACGCTTCATTTCCGGGAGCGCCACCATGCCCATGGTTGCTGCCGCGGCAAGGGATGATCCGGATATGGCCGCGAAACCCCCACAGGCCCCGATGGTGGCCATGCTGAGGCCCCCTGGCAGAAAACCGATCCACCGATACACGGTCTGGTATATTTCAAAGCCCATTTTGGAATGATTGGCGAACTGGCCCATGAGGATAAAGAGGGGAATGACAGTGAGGCTGTATTGTGCACCGATCTTAAAGGGCTCCATCCCCAGAATGGAAAAACTGGGGGACAGGGCGTTGAGCACGGCGAAACCCAGAAAACCGACTACCGCCATGCTGAAGCCGATATGCATACGGGAGGCCAGGAGGAGGAACAGAAGGAAGATTCCGAGGATACCGATAGTCACTGGGCTCATGATTCCATCACCTTTGCCGTAGCCATGAAAAATTTAATGAGGAGCGTGAAACTCAAAATAAAACAACCCAGGGCGACAAAATATATGAAGGGATAAATGGGGATCAACAGGTCCTGGGTGACCTCTTCAGAGAGTCGCATTTTTTCCGAATAGACCAGAGACGACCATGTAATGAGCAGTGACAGGATAAAACAGACGAATTGGGTGACCATGTCCATAATGCCCTGAACCCGTTTACTGAAACGGTTCATGATCAAATCCACCTTGACGTGGCCGTCCAGCGCTTCGGTCTGTGCCAGGGCAAAAAAGACGAGTATGACCAGCATGAACTCCGTAAGCTCAACGGTTCCCAGGATGGATTTGCTGGCCAACTTGCGCAGGACCACATCCAGAATTGTGAGGATCATCATGAGAAAGAGAATGACAGAGGAGACATGACTCATGAACTTGGAAAGGGGGTGTACCCATCTCTGCAGACCGGTATTCAGTTTTTCAATGTTCATGGGAATGATCCTGTAAAAAGGGGTTCGGGCCGGCCCGGAACAACGAGGCCGACCCGAACTCCGGTTGCGTGAAGCGGCGACTACTATTTATACTTTTTGGCCGTTTTATGCACATCATCCAACAGGGCCTTGGCAGGCAGTCCCTTTTTGCTCATGGCCTTTACCCAGTTGTCAGCCAGGGGCTGCAACTTCATCTGGAATCTTCTCTTTTCAAACCACTTTGGCTTGAAGACTTGAATCTTCTTTCGTTGGTAGATTTCTTGAAGGGTGTTGGCGTCATGATTATCATAGTTCACTGCCGCCTGCAGTCCCTCTTCTTTTCCCCCGGCCTCTTCAATGGCCTTTTTGGCAAAGTCAGGGAGGGAGTTCCATTTCTGCTTATTCATCACCACGGCAAAGGGCATGGTGTACATCTCGATTTCCGTAATATATTTGATCAGGTCAAAGAGCCTGAAGTCCTTGACCGCACTGTATGGGGTCAGCATACCGTCGATCACCTTTTTCTGGAGAGACATGGTGAGTTTGGAAATGGGCATGCCCACCGGATTGGCCCCCATCATCTTGAAGGCCTTGACCATGGTGGATGAGGGTGCCCGCATTTTCATCCCCTTCATATCATCCAGGGTATTCATTGGCTTTGTCACGGAATGAAAGACCCCCGGGCCACAGGAAAAAACCCACAGGAGCTTGTAATCCTTGAAATCCTTTGAAAAATACTGGTCATAGAGGTCGTAGAGGACCTGTGTGGTCTGGTATGCGCTGTTGTTGAGAAAGGGCAGATCCATGACGGAAAGATAGGGAAACCGGCCCGTGGTATAGGCGGGGATGATGAAGGCGATATCCGTGATCCCGGACTTGACGGCATCCGGAAGCTGCTTGGGCTTTCCGAGGGCCCCACCGGGATAGATCTTTATTTTTAACTTGCCCCCTGTGATTTCCTCCACATCTTTGGCAAAGGGTGCAAAGGATGTCCGGTGCTGAATATGCTTGGGCGACATGAAATGGGCAAACTTTAATTGGATGGTCTTTGCCTGGGCGGTTCCCATGTCTGCCAGGAACAGGGTTCCCAGTAAAAATATCAGTGCAATACCCAGAATGGTGACTTTCTTCATGTTTAATCCTCCTTCTTCTAGAAGATGCAGGTCTTTCACTGGGGGATATTGTTTGCGCGTCGGACATATCCCCCTGCCAACACTCACCAGTTTCACTGCTAAGAATTTGTCTCTACCACCCCCTCTGCCAAAGTATTTGGTGATTCACTACTATATCGTGAACAGGCAAAAGTTCACGATTATAATTTGTCTGACCTATTACCAGAGGAAAACTACAAAAACCAGCACCCATTGTCAAGGACTTTGACGTGTGGGAAAGAGCCTGTCCCGAGCCGATCCCAAGCTTCATCTGAACTAGTGTAGCGTCCCAGGAATACCTAATAAATATTGCGATAACGATTTCAGATGCATGACCACAGATCGGCCGGCATAAATGGATTCACATTATTAAAGCTATTTCCGGGACAGTACACTAGGCACAAAATGCCACGTCACTGCCCCATCATTGCTCCCGGTACCCCTGGGGGACCGGACGGCCATCCAGGTAAACACGGTTTTTTTCATCCAGAGCAAAACGTCCCCTCGCAATCAACTCAAAGGTCCTGGGGAAAATTTTCCAATCCCCGATTTCCTTGAGGCGCTCCTGATGTTCATTCGCCACCTGATGCAGGTTGTCCCTTTCCTTCATGAGGGATTCCAGGGGTAAAGGCAGCGTGACCGGCAATGGGGCGGACACCATGAGAAGCGGCCCTGTATCTACACCCTGATCGGTCCACAGGGTGGAAGATCTGAGCTCGGTTTCTCCCGCCGCAATGGCATCCAGGACAGCGTGGTCCCCGACGTATTTCCTCTTCCCCTCAGCGTCCAACAGGGAGAGATTCCCAGGATGCACATTGACGCAACGGCCCAGGGTAATAAAGCTCATATACCCGCCAAGGGCAATGACGTCTATATCAAAGGCCGTCACCAGCTTTAATGCCACCTCATCAAAGCCCTTTCTCGCCTGAAGGCCTTGAGGCGAGGACACACTGCGTGGGATACCCCGCAAGCGGTGAAAAGCGCGGATGTCATGGCTGAAATAGGGGATTCCGGCTTCACAGGCGATCCTCTCCCCGGCACAGGCACCATCAGAGCGATCACTGAAGAGGAAAAGGACCTTAAAGGGAGAATTCCCGTCTTCCGATTCAAGGGATTTCTGGAGATCCAGGAGTTTCAGGATGTTTGTCCCGGACCCGGACATGAAGCCTGCCACCTTCAGGGGTCTGCCTTTTTCAGCCGGTGAAAAGATGGGGGTTATGGGCATGGGTTTCCCATTCAAATCTCAGGAGTTGCGAGCCGTTGTAACCGCGTGTCGGCGCGTTCTTCACCTCTGTGGGGCTAGAAGGTATGGTTTGACAATGTATCCCGTTTGTCCCATAATAAAATATTTAGGGAAAAGGGATTTCAATGGTTCGATTTTATTGTAAATTCAAGTTTATGTGAACCACTGCAACCTTGTTTTCAAAACTGAATCGCCGGGCATGGTATTGTGCTAAGATGCCCCCGGATGATCAAAACACGGGGAACAGGCTATTTTATATACCTTAAATGGTCTGGAAGTTCAAATATTAAAGAAAAGGCTCAAAGGGAAGATCTGATACCATTTTTCAAGGAGTGGATTCTATGATTGTCAGGAACCTGAATGACAAGGAGGTCCTGGAACAGACCTACATTGCCCATGGTGGGGCCATTGCCCAGATGATCCTTGATCGTCGCATTTTGAAAGAAATCGGTTTTC
>JAFDIX010000319.1 GCA_019307805.1 Deltaproteobacteria bacterium
ATCGCTTAGCTACTATTGCGAAGTAGAACAAGGGGAAGAAGGATGTTTGGCGGTCTGAACCTGTTACATAGCTAACAGATATAGTTGTGTCATAGGAGGCCCCCCTTTTTTAAAGGGGGGTCAGGGGGGATTTTTCAACCGAAGATTCTGTTTAGAAGACGGTGCGCCCGCATCTGCCAATAGGCCAGGTTCACGGGGATCAAGAGCCTGGGGCGGAAATTGGGATTGCCAATTTTCCCCAAGGCGCTCAGGTAGTTGACATTCTCCGCCACAGACAGTGTGCATCCCTCTGCGTGGATATATCTGGCGGATCGGTTCCTGAAGCACCGCCAAAGGGTCTTGAGGGTTTTGAGGATCATGTCATTGGACCTGGTCTTGCGTCCATTCCGGGCATCGCTGCTTTTGTAGCTGCTCTCAATCCTCACATTTTTCCCGTCGATCACTCCTTTCCAACTGGTGCAGTTCCCTGCAAAGATGACCCGCTCATCATCTTCCAGATCCAGGGGGCCGTCTACCTTGCCCACAACGTACCGGACCTTTCCCATCTCCTGGTCCACATTGGGATCGAATCCCCTGAAAATATGCATGGCTTCCTGGAGGGCCCCCGGGCACCCTCCCCAACAATAGTCTGGAGAGTGCTTTTCGGGAAATGTCCCCACGGTGCAGGAGAGCCTGCTCTCCTCTCCGAAATAATCATCGACCCGTTCCATACACAATTCAAAATCCCAGGTCTTTTCCCGGACCTCTTCCAGGGGAAAATCCCCGCCCACTTCTATTTCGTCCAGATCCATGGGCCCGTGGCCCCTGTCTGCAGCATAGCCCAGGTGGATCAAATCCCCGGGATCCACATGAACCATGTGGCACCCCACCGTGTCCACGGCGCAGGAATTTGTTCCCATCACAATGGCACCCAGGGAAAAGGGGGTTGGTGTCAGCATCATCTTCTGGCCGGCCGTAATTCCATCTATTGCTATGAAGTCGGACTTGATCACATCCTGGAGATCGGCAATTTTATGTTCAAGGAAACTGTTATGGTCCAGCAACCTGTGTCTGTCGTCCTGGAGTCCGATATAATTTTTCAGGCTCAGGGTAAGTCGGCACCATGGGTGGGCTTTGAATTTGGGAAGGTTGATAAGGAAGTCACACTCGGTGACCGGTTTTGGGATAAGGAGTTCATTCCGTAATCTTCCATCCCGCTCGATTTCTACAGGGACATGGACTTCTTCATCAAAATAATAGGTCCTGACCCGATGCTTCCTGATCACCTTCGGGTAGCCGGCATTCCTGAAATTGTACCGGGTCGGGAGGGTGATACCGGATCGTTCCCCCACAGCGATCTCTTCGGCATCTTGTGCCATGGCCTTGGTGGCCACGATCACACCCTCGAGGAACTCCTTCCGGGTGAAGGCATGGGGAAACACTTCGGGATGGGCGATGACCACATTGGGCTTCAAAAGAATTTTGCCTGAAGGGGTCACCCCCAGTTCTTCCATGCCCTCACGGACGATGCCCGAGATCCTGTCTGGATCGTAGGCGTCGCATCGCATTATCAGGACTTTGTGTTGGCCTTTCATCGCCACTTCCTTTCACCCGAGGGGCAGCGCAATGAGGAGAGAAACAGGTATTAAGGCTTCTCATCCTGAAAGGTTATTTTCCAGCTTGGCCAGGTCATCCCTCTTTCCCAATGAAATAAGCGTGTCCCCGGCTTCAATGCGGGTCTGGGAAGAGGGATTGAACTGCATTTCCCCATCCTTTTTCCTGATGGCCACGATGATCACATCCAATTCCTGCCTGATCCCGGAGTCCATCAGGGCAAGACCGTTGAGCCGTGAATTTTCCCCGACCCTGACCTCTTCCATTTCCAACCCGATGTCCTTGCTTTGGAAGGTAACATCCAGAAAATCGGTCACCGCCGGTTTGATAATGGCCTGGGCCATCTTATGGCCCCCAATGAGGTAGGGCATCATCACCCGGTTGGCCCCTGCCCTCAGGAGTTTTTTTTCCGTGGCCTCCCCGTCAGCCCGGGCCAGGATAAAGAGTCCGGGGTTCAAACCCCTGGCCGTCATAGTGATGAACAGGTTATCTGCGTCTGACGCGACCACCGATACGACCCCTTTGGCCCTCTCAATACCCGCATTAAGCAGCACCTCATCACTGGTGGCATCGTCATTGATATAGGGTATTCCTTCGCTCTCAAGGCCCTCCATATTGTCGGGATCCGTGTCGATAACCACCATTGGGATTTTACTTTCCCACAGTTCGCGGGCAATAATGCTTCCAATACGCCCGAACCCGCAAAGGATGTAGTGGTCTTTTAAGGATTTTAATTTTCGGCCCAATTTTCTCCTCCCGAGCAGTGATCTCACCTGGGTATCGACCATGACCTGAGCTGCCAGGCCCAGTATATAGGCAATAATCCCCACACCAAAAAATATGATGAATATGGTAAAAATTCTTCCAGTGCCGGAAACCGGTCCCACTTCCCGGTACCCCACCGTGGTGATGGTGATCACGGTCATGTAAAGGGCATCCATGAAATCCCAATGCTCAAAGAGCATATACCCTCCGGTCCCCACAAGCAGGATCACCGTCAGGATCACGCACCCCCTGATGATCCGCTGGGGAACCATTCCGGACATTCTGTTATCTAATCTGAACAAATTCTAAGACATACCTATGAAGAGGGTTATTAGTGAAGATCCGGCCCCAGCCTACGGCCCGGAGGGAAGGAGCAGGCTTTGGTTATCCCCAGAGGGGTAGTGTTTGCCCTAAGTAAACAAGTGGAATAATGGAATGGTGGAATAATGGAAGATTGGCCAGGAAAATCCGATTATGTTCTGTTTTTAGTGCCGTCTCAATCTCATCTAAATAAAAAATGGATCTCATTTCGCAGAACCCAGTATTCCCCTATTCCAATATTCCAGCACTCCATAGCATTCGCTTTCGTTAGAGCCAGTATTTTTCAAACTGGCCTTGAGGACCAGGTTTTTTCGAGATCGAAAAAAAGAAAGGGCCTCGCGGCCCCTTCCCTACCTGAATATTTCCCCCATCAGGTTCCCGGGGACGAACTGACCGCCTCAACGGTAAATTCGCTCAAATCCTCAGGGAGTTTTTCAAAGACGATCATGAATGGAATTGATTTTCCAGACTTGATATTGAAATTCATCCTTTTCATGCCAAGCCGGGTCTTGGATCGGTTCTTGATCTGCTCCAGAGAAAACTCCGTGAGTTCCAGTTCTGTGAAGGGATTTCCCGCGTAGACCATTTTTCGCCTTATGACCTTGCCCTTGCCGTCCAGGATCGTTCCCTTTATAAGGATAAAGCTCCTGCCCTTGGGGTAGTTGTTCGTGACCACCCCCTTGACTACAAAAAGCTGTCCTTCTTTTTCCGATTGCGCGAAGGCGCCGTTGACCCCTTTGAAGGAGAGCCTCCGCACACCGATATCTGTTGCATCCTGCTTTTGGATCGGCTTGATAAATGACAGGAAATCGGGGAGATACTCCGGAGCAAAAAACACAAGGGCCGTGCCGCCCCCAAAGATCAACAGAATCAGAATCAGAATAATGGGCAATACTTTGGACCGGGGTGGCTTGATTTTCTTTTTCTTGCCCGGTGTGACCTTCCTCCTGTCTATGGCCATGGTGGGGGCTTCTGATTCCTGCCGCCCTTCTTCTCCCGCTGTCACTTCTTCCTCGATCTGCGCTGCCCGCTCCATGGCCTCTTCCAGGTCAGCGGGTTCCTCATCCTCTTCTTCAGGAATATGATCCGGGGAGATGGTCTGCACGGTCTCTGAATCTTCCATGGCATCTTCAAAGGCCTTCCCGAATTCTTCCTCTTCTTCGATCACGGGGCGGGACTCTAGGGCCAGGGTCTCTTCCATATCTTCGTCGAAAAAATCATCGTCTGCCGCCTCTTCCTGGACTGCCTCGGGTGGATAAGCTGTGAAGACATGCTTGCATTTGGTACATCTTACCTTGGAACCCCCTGCCTTGAGCAGATTCTCGTTCAGGTTGAATTTTGATTCACATTCTTCGCATTCAACTATCATTCCCTTCCTCCTCTTGGATGAGATCTCCGTGTCACTTCAGCACATAGATATCCGGCAGGTACCGGTATTGTTCATTATGATCCAGTCCATACCCTACCAGGAAACCTTTTTCCACCTGAAACCCGCAGTAGTCTACGAAAACCTCCTCCTCCCGGCGTTCCAACTTGTCAATCAGGGCACAGATTTTTACAGATTCGGGGTCTCGTTCCTTGATAATTTTCACGATGCGATTGAGGGTCAACCCCGTATCCACAATGTCCTCAACAATGATGACGGGTTTTCCCGCCAAGGGAATTTCCACATCTTTTGTCAGTTTGACATGACCGCTTGAGGTCGTGCCGGATCCGTAACTGGCGGCCCTCATAAAATCCATTTTGGAAGGAATGGACATGGCAATGATCAGATCGGTGAAAAAAAAGACCACCCCGTTCAAGATTCCCACCAAGACGGGATCTTTCCCGGCGTAGTCCGTTGAGATCTTCTGGGCAAGTTCTCCGACCTTCGCCTGAATAGTCTCCTGAGATAGAAAAAGTTCTCTTTTCAAGGTTTTTTTTAGCGCTTTAAAATTTTTGGGTAGCGTTAATAAAACAAGGTAAGTGGTCATGATTTGTCAATAAATCAATAACCTTCAACCTCGTCCAGGAATGGTAGCGGATCCCCCTTCCTGTATGCCAGGGCCATGCAGGATGCTATGAGCTTGTCCTTGCTATCCGTTACTTTGATATCATAGGTACCTGTACGGCGCGACCGGTGTATCTCCCTGGATTCGGCCCGCAGGATGCCCCCTTTACCAGGGGGTCGATGGTAGGTCACGGTCACGTTGAGGGCAACGGCGACCGTCCCGTGGGAATTACAGGAAAGCTGAAACGCCTCGTCAATAAGGGAAAAGATGGCCCCCCCGTGGATCATGCCAAAGATATTTCCGTCATCCTCACTGGAATCCATCTCTACGACTGCGTGCCCGGCTTCCAAAGACACCGTCCGTATGCCCATCTTCCTGGCATAGGGTTCTTTCCCGGTGGCCTGGATGAGTTTTTCAATGGTCGTCTTCTCATTCATGGGAACCATTCCTTTTTGTTGAAAATTAAAGTTTTTCCACTTGAACCCTTTCCGCCTCAGGCGGATTGACCCCTTGGACCTTTTAAGTATCGCCTACCCTCTATTAACAAGTGTGAGGGTATAAAACCCTTTAGGATATACAATCCCACCCAGAGAATGGAGCGGGACGAAGACCACATTCTCGATTCTACCGTAGGTCGAAGGCAATGCCTGTGCCAACATGTCCCCGGTATAGACCCGTGAGGGTTCCCCCTCCACACCCAGAAAAGGGAGAAGATGACCGAATATGGAGAGGTGGGTGAGGTCTGCCAGGACCTCTGTCTCCCCTGAAAACCCGAGAAAGTCCTGCAAGCCCGTGAGGGTTCCTTCCAGTCCGAATCGCTCGGAGGCAGCAAGTAGATGCCCGAAGTGAATGGAATATTCAGTGTGATTGGTGACGACCTGGGCGACCGGGTAACTCCATGGGCTGCCATATTCCACAACAAAGGCACGCCCGCCCGGTGCGAGGGTGCCGGACAATCTCTCTATGAATTTAATGGCCCCCAGGTTGAGCACAAACTCGGGCGTGGCATCCGTAAAGTCCAGTCCCAGCTTTTTACTCCATTCCCAAGCCTCGATCTCCACTTCCCCGTCCGAAGGATTCTCCCTGTGCATCTTGACCACCGGAAGGTCGGCAATCATCTCATTTGCAATAATGAGGTCAAAAGCGCCCTCTTCAAATGGGTGGGTATAGGCGTCCCCTGCCTGGAATGATACTATTTTTTCATGCTCCCTGTTTATCTCCTTCTGGGACTGGGCCAAAACAGGGGAAAGGTCAAAAAAGGTGTACTTCAGGAGCCGGTATATTTCGGGCTCTGTTTCTTTGACTGCCCGGAGAAACTCCCTGCCGAATATGCCCGTGCCGCACCCCACCTCCAGAATGCGCATCCCCTCCCTGAGTGCGCCCTCTTCAATGAGGGTCTGGGCAAACCTCGCCCCATAACTTTTCCCATCGAGGGCCACATGGGGCTCCCGGTAGAGGTGACTGACCGTCATCTCCACCTCTTCAAACTGACGAAAGGGATCCTTGATTTCCGTCTGGTGGTATGCGGCCAGATCATGGTCCCCCTCAAAGGCTTTAGCTGACTGGTACTCCCTGAATATGGAGAGGGCAATATCGCCGTAGGATTCCAGCGGGGGCTGTTCCTGCACTTCTTCCAGGAGCATGGTTTTGGGGTCCAGCCATCGATCAATGCATTCCCTCTCTGAGGCGGAAACATCCTTTTTTGATACCCCCCCATCCCTGGATATCCTCGAAAGAAGCCTTTCCTCCTGCCCATTGACAAGCAGGCATTTCTCCGGGGTTGCGCGATTTGGCGCAACCGCCACCCACTTGCCATCCCCGAGTGGGTACCAGACTACCCCTTGGGCGGGTTTTAACTGTCCGGGCATAAACATTTCCTTCGTAAATGAATTTACTTTTCTTCCATAATAAGCGCGCCGGCATGGACAAGGTTTTCCAGAAAGACCTGTGCATCCCTGGAAGCGGTTGCTTCATCCACTTCAAATTCCTGAGAAATGAGGGCTGATAAATTCTTCATATCCTCCACATTTCCCAGGTGTTCCCAGATATACCAACCCAGGTCATTCAGCTTGTGCATCTTTTTGATGTCCTTGAGGTCCTCTGCAAGGGGCACCAGGAATCCATCCCCTTCCACCCTTCTCGCCACAAACATGGGGTTTTTAAGATAACCTTCCATGCATACCCCTTTCTCTAAACCATCCCCTTAAAAAGACACTAAAAGAATCTTTTCAGGGGATTATACGGGTGAAACTCCTTTCATTCAAGGTGAATGAGGGTGGCGGGATTGGATATTTTTCCCGTGGCAAGGTATAATAGGACAATATTTGGGAGAACTTTCAAAATGCCGGGCCCAGCAATGCACCATAGGAGAGGTGATCTCCATACCATAAGCGCAAGGGAAGTGACCAAATGCGCCCTTCTCTTCCAATGGGGAAGGGACTTGTCCTTCCCTTCTTTGGAACAACTCCCCCGGGACCTCATCCCATTTGCTGTTCAGAAGGGCTCCCTCGGCCCGGTCATGTCCGCCCTGTCCCGCTGGGGCCTTCTTGGGCACCTCGACCCGAATGTGCGAAGAAAGGCTGAGACCTCCCTCAAATACACTGAAATGCTCAACCTGGGCATGCAAGGGGAACTGGAGCGAATTATCCCCCTGCTCCGGGAGGATTCTCTGGACGTGGTGATCTTCAAAGGGCATGACATGATCCATTCCTTTTACCATGACCTGGGGATCCGGGCCACCACCGACGCGGACATTCTTATCAGGGAGGAAGATCTG
>JAFDIX010000320.1 GCA_019307805.1 Deltaproteobacteria bacterium
AAGGGCGATCTCCAGCCCCTGGCCCTGCTCCGGGTGCAGACACAGCACCTGGGCTTTCCCCGGTCCGGGTTTGACCTGAATTCTCGAGACCAGTACGGGTTCGTCACCCAGGGGACGGTTGGCCTCTTTTGTCTCCTGGTAGGGGGTGGCAAAGTCCATCCCTGAGACGGCCTTTTCATGCTGAAAGGAGAGCACTGCCTGCCTGGTTCGGGGATCGGCGCTCATCCCGGACTGTGTCTTGCCCAGCATCTTCTGCAGAACCTGCCAGAGCAATTTGACATAACGCCGGGTGAACCAGAGCTTGAGTTCGGTCTGATCCGTGGTTTTGACTCGGAACATCAGCCGATCCTGGGACGGTACGAAGGTGATCTGCATTTGATGAATTTTCTGGCTCATGAAGTACACATCATCTGGGAATTTTCGAAGAATTGCAAGGTCCATCAGCCTCTATTGGAGCTGGTTCTCCGACAGGTTCTTGGCAAACATGAAAAGAAAACAGGTCATTCACAGGGTAGGTATATGCCCTTGTGAGGAGAGAAGTCATGGATTTTTCGGATACCCTGGAGTCCATAGGCCCCGGTTGGGGTAGTAAAGGGGCTTGCGATGGGGATAGCGTTTTTTGTAGGCGCAGTATCGTTGGTACCAGTATTGATAGCGTTTTTCGGCCATATGAAATCGCCGATGGGGTATTTCAATGAGAAAACGTTCTACTTTCCACACGTTTCGAAGAGAGAACCTCCAATCGTAGGCGCCGAGATCGGTTAAGTTGCAGACCCCGTAGCCCACAATACGGCCTGCAAAGTCCACATAGGGATCTGCATAGCTGTCCACAAGCGCTCTAAGAGTGCTGAAAACCGGCTTCCTGCCATGCTGGCCGGGGTCCCGGGAGCGTGCTACAGTGCCCCACCTGCCGTCCTTTTGATAGAGGAACAGGACATGATCCAGGTTGTCCTGTGATTCCAGATCCAGGAGCAGGGCAGGATACCCGTGCTGCTCAAGGATGACCGCTGCAGAGATGGCCGCCTCAAGACAGTGGGTGGACCAGTTTCTCACCACACCCCTAAATGAGCGCAGCGTCTCCTTGGGCTTCTCGTGGTTATAGGGAAGTCTGTTCAGGAATTGTTGAACCTGGTAAGGTGTCCTGTGCCGACAGATGATCTTCCATTCTTTGGGGGTGAAGGCGTGACGCATGGGGGCATTGTATCCTGCCAACGCCTTTGACAACAACTATTTACTTCTTCTTATTCTTTTTCCCCTTGTGGGTTTTATATTTATCAACAACCACATCAACATGAATGCCAAGCAATTTGGCAATGAGGGCGGTCATATGCACATCGGCAGGGACCATATTAAATACATGACCCGTACCCTTGGGATATTGTAGGATACGCTTATATTATCTATGAAATCAGGCACATTGCTCCCGTGGGTGTGAACGTTCAGGTCCCTGATTGGAGTATGTTTGTCCGGCAGCAAAATTTTATGGCTGCGAATTTAAGGCCCTTTGAAAATCCTATACCTGAGGCGATCATTAGGTCTGTCCGTTTCCGGCTCCATTGACTTTGCTCGATTTTTCTAATATAAATTTTGTATTGAAAGTATTTCTCCTTAACCCGCTGCGCCCTGTCCAGGAGGGCTGACAATGGAGAAACTCTCAAATTGTGCCCGCCACTCTCCTGGCGGGAAGATGGACTTCCTGTTGGGAGCTTTGGTAAATCTTCAGCTTCCAAAATTCTCTTTTTGTAAGTTCTCCTGCACTATGAAAAAGGCCTCTGGACCAATGGTTTCAGAGGCAATGAAGAACAAACCTGCCGGAAAGGGAGCGGCGCATGGATGGGGAGGATGCCATGGAAAATAATTGGTTCCAGTACTTCAGATTGTTTAGAGAGGTCTGCAAGGCGGTAAATTCCACGTTGAATCTGGGGGAGGTTTTGAAATTAATCACTGAGAGCATTGTACCCGCCCTGAATCTCAAGGCGTGCACTATTTTTCTCCTGGACCCAAAGCATAAGACATTAAAGGCCAGGGCCTCTTACGGCCTGAGCCAGGCATATCTAAAAAAAGGGGTTTTGGAGGCCGATAAGAGCATTGCGGAGTCTCTGGAGGGAAAATCTGTGTTAATAGCCCATGCAACGGAAGACCCCAGGGTTCAGTATCCGGAAGAGGCAAAGAGGGAAGGAATCGCCTCGATTTATTCTGTGGCCATATCCGTAAAAGGGCAGATTATAGGGGTTCTCAGGCTATATACCTCTCAACCTCGTGACTTTCTTGATGATGAAAAAGAATTGATTGCCGGATTGGCGGAGATGGGGGGCATTGCGATTGATAATGCGCGGATGTATGACCATTTGAAATCCGATCACGAACGCTTGATTAGAGATGTACATCAGTGGTTTGAGTTTGGAAGAGACGCATAAAGCCGTTTCCCGCCCATCACTGACCAAATATCTGAAAAAAGGGGTCAAGCAAAGACATGCCCCCTTTACTCAATCTCCTTGATAAAAACCGTGCTCAAATCCTTCTGCCCCAGGCCATGACGGGACGCTTAGTCGAGCATCAAAATCTTATTCGGATCGATATTGAGAAGCCGGGTGGCGTATGTGTCTACAGCGACCGGATCGCGACCGGCAAAGACTTTGTTGGGCCGTTTCAGCAGACCCGGACCGTGGGGACCGCCCGTGGCCAGCACCTCTGTGGCGTCCATGACACATAAATCCGGCTTTCGAATGAGATTGATGTCTGCGATACACTGGGCAAGGTACGCGGGGTCGTCGTTGAAAAGGCCGCCCTTATGGAAATTGAGGCAGGTGGAAAAGGGCGCAGATCCCATCATGTTTTTCAGGGCCGCTGTAATAAAGGTGGCGGAATGGCTCTTGACAATGGCGGTGTTGATGAAGACATCGCATTCCAGGAGGTCCTGCATGATATCCGCCTGCTTGAGGGCCACACCGCCCTTGACGGGTACCTTCTTGTACACGTCGCTGGGGGATTTGAGCTTCCGGATCACCTCTTTGGCCATGCTGTCCGAACGGCCGCGGCGGTAGTACCGCCAGGGTGGGGATTTGATGAGGATGACCGACCTGGCCCCTGCGTCATAGCACATCCTGGCAATGGCAATGGTCATATCCGGGTGCACATGGGCGCCTATGTTCAGGAAGGCATGATTGACCAGCAACCCGACCCTGGAACCCCTGGATACAATGGAGTCCATACCGCCCAGGCCTTCTATGGCCTTGATGGTATTCTCAAAATAATTGGTCCCCCGGACCACGAAAATATCCGGCGTAGCAGCACCAGCCGGCATGGGCTGCCCAAGGGCCATTCCGCCCAACACACCCCCGGCCAAAACCGTTCCCTGTTTGATAAAAGCCCGCCGTGTGATCTTCTTAGACATAGGGTCCTCTGTTTGAACATCCAAAACCCGGTCCCCAGGGCTTTACGTGCCTGGCTTGTGGAGTTCCTGTCCGCCTTGACTGTGGAGTGCTTGCCCGCCAGTTCTTTGGAGGGCAGGTCAGTGTGAATAGTTTATGTCAGGTATATCAAAATATATCAAGTTGCTGAAGTGTGAAATTATTTAAACGAGGTGCAGAGTATAGTCTTGATTTATTCAACAAATTCAAGAACGTCCCCCAGTTGCGAGCAGGAGGCACTAATTTTTTCTTTGACTAAAGACCTTCATAGCCATATCTATTATATCGGAAAATGTGTCGATATTTATTTTTGTAATAAATAGAGTTTGAAATAGAAAGGAGAAAAAATGCCAAGAGAAGTCATACAACCGGAAGGGGTTCTGGACCCTCGCCCCAGATTTGCACAGGTTACAAAGATCGGGAATCAGGTTTATGTCGCGGGTCAGACCCCCATGGATGCCGACGGGAACGTAGTAGGAAAGGGCGACATAGAGGCCCAGACCCGACAGGTGTTTCAAAATCTCGAAAAATGCCTGAAATCCGCCGGGGCGACATTCGACCAGGTAGTGAAACTGAATGTTTATTCAACGGATCTGGATGCCCACCTCCCACACATCGCAAAAATCAGGCAGGAATATTTCCCTAAAGAGCCTGTTGCGAGTACCACTGTGCAGATCTCGAGACTGGTTCATCCCGACTGGCTGGTTGAGATCGAGGTTATTGCAGTCATGGATTGATATTAAGGCTCAGGGACGTTCTTGAATAGATTGAATAAGGGAATTTGTTTGAAAGTCAAAGACCTTTCTAAAGATAGAAATAGGCAGAAATAATGATTGATAGGAGTGGTCGATAGCGTTATGAAAGAAAAAACCGGGAAGGGTACGAATGAAGGGTATGACAATTTTTTAGACGGCGTCACTCAGGTTGCCCGGAGGAGTGAAGAAGAGGCCGTTGGGGAGGGTCTCGACCAGGCAAGAACCGGAGAAGAGATCTCCGCTGAAATGGGGATACGGGTCAAAAAGGCGAGGGAAAGTCGCGGCCTAAGCATTTTTGATGTTTACCTGAGAACGGATATTGACGTCGAAATACTGTCTCAAATCGAAGAAGGAAAAGTTGTCCCGCCCCTGGGGTCGGTTATTAAACTAGCCAAGGCCCTTGATCTGAAAATGGGATATTTCATCTCCGGTGAAGAGGGAAAGGCCTACACGGTCGTTCGCCGGGATGATC